>DATIVQ010000100.1:0-17449 GCA_035465735.1 Rudaea sp. | reverse complement strand
TTCAAGCTGCTCGCGGCGCTCGGCGCATGGATGGGTCCGTTCGCGCTGCTGCCGATCGTGCTGCTGTCGTCGCTGATCGGCGCCATCGTCGGCGGCGCCTTCCTTGCCCTGCGCGGACACGACCGCGCCACGCCGATCCCGTTCGGTCCGTTCATTGCCGCCGCGGGCTGGGTGTGGTTCGTCGATGGCGAACAGCTGGCGCGCTGGTACCAGTATCTGTTCGGATTGGCCTGATCGTCATTCCAGCATGACTTGCGCAATCGCCCTCACCGGCGGCATCGCCAGCGGCAAAAGCGCGACGGCGCAGCGCTTCGCGCAACACGGCGTGCCCGTTTTCGACGCCGACGTGGCCGCGCACGACCTGGTCGGCCCCGGGCACCCGGCGCTAAGTGAGATCGCCGCGACTTTCGGCCGCGATACCGTCACTGCCGCTGGCACACTGGATCGCGCCGGCCTGCGCGAACTCGTGTTCGCGGACGAGTCCGCACGGCGGCGCCTGGAAGCGATCCTGCATCCGCGCATTCGCGCTCGACTGATCGAACAGGTACGAGCCTGTCGCGCGCCGTATTGCGTGCTGGCAATTCCGCTGTTTGCCGAATGTCGCGCGGATTACGCCTGGGTCGATCGCGTGTTGTCTACGGACGTGCCACGTGCGCTCCAGCTCGAACGGTTGCTGCATCGGCACGGCATCGATGCGAGTACTGCGCAAGGGATGCTGGATGCGCAGGTTTCGCGCGAGGCGCGATTGACCCTGGCCGACGACGTGATCGACAACACCGGGCCGTTGGCGGCGCTCGATGCGGCCGTTGCGCGACTGCATCGGCGTTATCTGGAATTGGCCGCGAAGAAGAAAACCTGAATCCGCCTCAGGCCGCCGGCCAGAACGCGGAAATTCCCGCCACGCCCTGCGCGCCGGCACGCTTCGCGTGCGCGAGATCGCCTGGCCCGACGCCGCCAAGCGCGTACACCGGCAATGCCGCCGCGCGCACGAGATCGGCGAACCGTTTCCAGCCCAATGGCACGGCCTGCGGATGGCTTGGTGTCGGCAGGACCGGTCCGAGCACGGCGAAATCCACGCCGATCGCCGCGGCGTGCGCGAGCTCGCGCGCATCGTGGCAGGAAGCCGCAACCCAGCGCTGCGCCGATAGAGGACGAGCGGAAAGGCGCATCAAGGCGGATGCCGGAAGATGCACGCCGCAGCCAAGTTCCAGCGCCAGGCCCACATCGCCATTGATCAGGATTTGCGCGCCGGTTCGGGTCGCGTGATCACGAACCGATTTCGCCAGGACGTGCAAACGTGCCGGCACAATCGTCTTGCAACGCAAGTGGATGCAGGTTTCGCCGGTATCCAGCAGACTTCCAACCCTGCGCATGAACCCATCGTCATCACTGCCGGGTTCCGGCGTGATCGGATAATGCGGCGGCAAGCGCAATGCGGCGACGACGGGTTTGTCGGCGGGCGGCATCGGCAACGCGCGCATGTCCTCCACGCCGCACCAGCGCAGCGCCTGGCCTTCGCGACCGTGCGGTTCGCCGCGCCAATCGCGAACGGCGCAGACGTCGAGCAGCACGGATTTCTCCGGGTAGTGCCAGGGCACCGCGATCAGCGGTTCGATGACGCTGGCATCGATGCCGATTTCCTCGACCAGTTCGCGGCGCAGCGCATGTTCGGGTGTTTCACCGGGTTCGCACTTGCCGCCGGGAAATTCCCACAGCCCGGCCAGATGCTTGCCGGGCGGGCGTTGCGCCAGCAGGACGCGTCCTTGTGCGTCGCGCAACACGCCGGCGACTACATGAATGCACGTGTCGTTCATGGAGCGAGGGTCAAGAGCGCCTCTTTCCGGCGCTCCGCGCCACCTTCCCCCGACGTGCCGGGGAAGGAACGACGATCAGGCCAACTTGCCGTGGCACTGCTTGAATTTCTTTCCTGATCCACAGGGACACGGATCGTTGCGGCCGACCTTGGGTTGGTCGCGTGTCACCGGTGTGTGCGCCTGCGGCATGGCTTCGGCGACCGCCGTGGCGGCTTGCGGTATCGCCGCGGCCACGCCGGCGCTTTCGGCATGCTGGAATTCCAGCGCACGGCGTTCGGCTTCCTGGCGCTGGCGTTCTTCCATCGCCTCGACCTCGGCCTGGCTCTGGATGCGGATGCGCGCCAGGCGCTGCACGACTTCGGATTTGACGTCGTCGAGCATGCGCTGGAACAGCAGGAAGGACTCGCGCTTGAATTCCTGCTTGGGCTGCACCTGCGCGTAGCCGCGCAGATAGATGCCCTGACGCAGGTAATCCATGGCCGCGAGATGCTCTTTCCAGAACTGGTCGAGCACCTGCAGGAGGAAGAATTTCTCCGCGGCGCGCATGATCTCCGAACCGTACATCGTCTCCTTCTCGCGGAAGAAGCGGTCGACCTCCTCGATCACATGCTCGCGCACGCCGTCTGCGCTCAGGTCGTGCTGCTGTTCGACCCAGCGCGGCAGGTCGAACTTGAAGCCGAATTCGTTCTGCAGCGCGCGCTCCAGGCCGGCGACGTCCCATTGCTCGTCCACGCTGTCGGGCGGCACGAAGCGCTGGCACAGGCCCGCGAACACGTCGTAGCGGATACCGACGATGTTCTGCGAGATGTCGTCCGAATCGAGCAGCTCGTTGCGCTGCTCGTAGATCACCTTGCGCTGGTCGTTCGCGGTGTCGTCGAACTCGAGCAGGTGCTTGCGGATGTCGAAGTTGTGGGACTCGACCTTGCGCTGCGACTTCTCGATGACACGCGTGATCATGCGGTCCTCGAGCGCCTCGTGTTCCTTCATGCCGAAAAGCTGCATCCAGCGCGTGACCCAGTCCGGCGCGAAGATGCGCATCAGCGAATCTTCCAGCGACAGGTAGAAACGGCTCGAACCCGGATCGCCCTGGCGTCCGGAGCGGCCGCGCAACTGGTTGTCGATGCGGCGCGATTCGTGGCGTTCGGTACCGACGATGTGCAGGCCGCCGGCGGCGAGGACTTCGTCGTGGCGCCTTTGCCAGTCGCCCTTGATCTTCGCGCGTTCGGCTTCGCCCGTTTCCGGTGGCAGCGCGGCAAGCTCGGCATCGAGCGAACCGCCGAGCACGATATCGGTGCCGCGGCCGGCCATGTTGGTCGCGATGGTCACGGCGCCGGGACGTCCGGCCTGGGCGACGATCTGCGCCTCGCGCTCGTGCTGCTTGGCGTTGAGCACCTCGTGCGGGATCGGCGGGTTTTGTTTCTTGAGCAAATCGGAAAGCAGTTCGGAGATTTCGATGGACGTGGTGCCGACCAGCACTGGCTGGCCGCGCCGGTGGCAATCCTTGATGTCCTCGATCACTGCCTCGAATTTGTATTTCTGCTTGAGGAAGACGATGTCCTGGTTGTCCTTGCGGATCATCGGCCGGTGCGTCGGTATGACCACCACCTCGAGCCCGTAGATCGACTGGAACTCGTAAGCCTCGGTGTCCGCCGTGCCGGTCATGCCGGCCAGCTTTTTGTACATGCGGAACAGATTCTGGAACGTGATTGACGCCAGCGTCTGGTTTTCGCGCTGGATCGGCACGCCTTCCTTGGCTTCGACCGCCTGATGCAGGCCATCGGACCAGCGCCGTCCCGGCAGGGTGCGGCCGGTGAATTCGTCGACGATGATCACTTCGCCATCGCGCACGATGTATTCCTGGTCGCGGTGGTACAGCGCGTTCGCGCGCAGCGCCGCGTTCAGGTGATGCACGACCGCCAGATGCTTGGTGTCGTACAGGCTTTCGCCCTCGCCGATGAGGCCCTCCTCGCGCAGGATCTGCTCGGCGTGCTCCATGCCGTCCTCGGACAAGTGCACCTGCTTCTGCTTCTCGTCGACGAAGTAGTCGCCGGGAACGGGCGGCTTTTCCGGCTCGCTCTCCTTGGCCTGGCGCGTGAGCTTGGGAACGATGCGGTTGATCTTGATGTACAACTGCGGCGAGTCGTCGGACGGGCCGGAGATGATCAGCGGCGTGCGCGCCTCGTCGATCAGGATCGAGTCGACCTCGTCGACGATCGCGTAATGCAGGCCGCGCTGGTGGCGCTGTTCGCGCGCCAGGGCCATGTTGTCGCGCAGGTAGTCGAAGCCGAATTCGTTGTTCGTGCCGTAGGTGATATCGGCGGCGTAAGCCGCAGCCTTGTCGGACATCTCCATGCCGGGCCAGACCACGCCCACGCTCAGACCGAGGAAGCTGTAGACCTTTCCCATCCAGGCCGAGTCGCGCTTGGCGAGGTAGTCGTTCACCGTGACCACGTGCACGCCTTTGCCTTCCAGTGCGTTGAGGTACACCGGCAGCGTGGCAACGAGCGTCTTGCCCTCGCCAGTGCGCATCTCGGCGATCTTGCCCTGATGCAGGACCATGCCGCCGATCATCTGCACGTCGTAATGGCGCAGACCGAGGACACGATGCGAAGCTTCGCGCACCACCGCAAAGGCCTCGGGTAGCAACGAATCGAGCTTGGCACCGTCAGCGAGACGTTTGCGGAACTCGGCGGTCTTCGCGCGCAGTGCGTCGTCGGAAAGGGATTTGAGTCCCGCCTCCTGCGCGTTGATCTTCGCCACCGTCTTGTACATCTGGCGCAGCAGGCGTTCGTTGCGGCTGCCGAAAACGCCGGTCAGGATGCGATTGAGCATGGGTCAGCGGGACTTTGAAGGAAAAAAGTTACACGGCAGCGCTGCGGCAGCCGTGGCGTGGGGCCGCGGCATGATACGGCGCTGGGCGCAGTTTGCAAGGGAATGGGGCCTAACCCAGCCCCATTCAAGGGAATCGCAAAAGGTTCGCGACTCCGCTACGGCGTCAGATCTTCTTCACCGCCGCATTCACGTAGGCGATCGGGTTGACCGCGCGTCCATGCAGCCAGACCTCGAAGTGGCAATGCGGACCGGTCGCGCGTCCGGTTTGGCCGACGCGGGCGATCACCTGGCCGGCGTGCACGCGCTCGCCCACGCGCACCACATTCTTGCGGTTGTGCGCGTAGCGGGTCATGTAGCCGTTGCCGTGGTCGATCTCGACGACATTGCCGTAGCCGTTGCGCTGGCCGACGAAGGTGACCACGCCATCGGCGACCGCATGGATCGCAGAACCGGACGGAGCGTCGAAATCGATGCCCAGGTGATGTTCGACGCCACCGCTGATCGGATCGGTACGCGTACCGTAGCCGGAGCCGATGTAGCCGCCGGCGACGGGGTATCCCTTGGGCAGCAGTTCGTTGTCCACGCGCCGGTCGAGCAGCAATTGCTCGAGCACGTTCAGGCGCGTCTCCTCGTCGCGGAATTGGCCGCGCAGGCTGGCGATGTTCGCGGCCAGATCCGCATTCAGCGGCTGCGGCCGGGTCTCGGGATCTTCCGGTCCGCCCAGCCCCGGCTCGGCGCTGAAGTCGAATTCAGCGGCGTCGAGCTTGCCGACCTGGGCCAGGCGCTGGCCGAGCGCGTCCAGACGCAGTGCGCGTGCCTGCAGCGCGCCCAGTTGCACGGCCAACGCGTTCAGGTTGCGCTGGGACGAGGATTCGAGCTGAGCGACGTTTTGCCGTTGCGCCTGGATCTGCGCCTGCATGGCGTAAAGCGAGTGCAAGGCGCGGCTTTGCGGATTGGCGAACAGTAGCGCGGCGGCGAAGCCGGCACCACCGAAACACAGGATGCACAATAGCGCGAGGCCCGCGAGTTTGGCGCGCATGCGCCAGCATTTGAGATCCAGCGCCCTGGGCGTGCCATGCTGCTTGGCGACGATTATGATGTTCATGCCGATCGGTTCTTTCATCCGGGTTCCACCATGCAAAGTACTCTGTCCAAAAAGCGCTCGCCCGCCAAATCCATTGGCGAGGTACCCGCAGTCGCCGCGCTCACTGCGCACGCGAAGGCGTTGGACGCATTGGACCGCACTTTGCGCCAGTGCCTGCCCGATCCGCTGCGCCGCCAGTGTTGCCTGGCGGATTTGCGGGCCGGACGGCTCGTCTTTCTGGCGTCATCCCCGGCCTGGGCGGCCAAGTTGCGGTTTCACCAAACCGCCCTTCTGGCCGAAGCGCGCAAAATCGCGGGCGCCCCGATCGGGAAATTCGCCGTGAAAGTGGCACCCCTGCCCCCCGTTCCCCCGGAGCAGATCAGGCGTAGACCGCTTTCGCATGCCGCTGCAGACCATCTCAAAGCAGCGGCGCATTCCGTCGCCGACCCGGAACTCCAGGCCGCGTATCTCCGTCTGGCATCCCTTGCCGAATAGTTCTTCCCGAGGCGGGCACGATTGTGCCCGCAAAATCCGCCGCCGTGCGTGACTGCAGCGTTAAGCCTTACATTGCCTGGGCTGGATGCGCGTAGGAAATCGGCGCCTTGGCCGGATCCTCGAAAACGACCTCTTCCCAGGCCTTTTTCTCGGCGATCAGCGTACGCAGCAGCTTGTTGTTCAATTCGTGGCCGGATTTGTGGCCGTAAAACGCGCCGATCAGGCTGTGCCCGAGTAGGTACAGGTCGCCGATGGCGTCAAGAATCTTGTGCTTGACGAATTCGTCCTCGTAGCGCAGGCCATCTTCGTTGAGGACACGGTAGTCGTCCAAGACGATAGCGTTGTCCATCGAGCCGCCGAGCGCGAGGTTCTTTTCGCGCAGCATTTCGATGTCGCGCATGAAGCCGAACGTGCGCGCCCGCGAGACTTCCTTGACGAACGACGTGGTCGAGAAGTCGATTTCGGCGCTGGACGTGCGGCGGGTGAAGATCGGGTGGTCGAAATCGATGGAGAACCCGACCTTGAAGCCGTCGAATGGCTCGAAGCGCGCCCATTTGTCGCCGTCGCGCACGATGATCGGCTTCTTGATGCGCACGAAGCGCTTGGCCGCTGACTGTTCCTCGATTCCCGCCGATTGCAGCAGGAACACGAACGGGCCGGCGCTGCCGTCCATGATCGGCACTTCCGGCGCGGACAAGTCCACATAGGCGTTGTCGATGCCAAGGCCGGCGATGGCTGACAGCAGGTGTTCGATGGTGGCGATGCGCACATCACCCTTGACCAGGGTGGTGGAAAGGCGGGTGTCGCCAACGTTCTCGCAGCAGGAGCGGATTTCGACCGGCTGGTCCAGATCGACGCGGCGGAACACGATGCCGGTGTCGACCGCGGCGGGGCGCAACGTCATGTAGACTTTTTCGCCGGTATGCAAACCGACGCCCGTCGCGCGAATCACGTTCTTGAGTGTGCGCTGTCTGATCATCTTCTTATGTGTCCCCTGGGGCAGGAGCGGCAAAACGCGCGGAATCGTAACACAGCCTAAACGGCGGGAAAAGTAAATCGGTGCAAAATCCCCACAATGTGTTGCATAAATGCAACATCCAATCCAGATCATGGCAACCCGGCTTCGCGTTGCTGCGGGCAAAGAAAAACGGCGACGACTCGAAGTCGCCGCCGTGTGCGGAAAATAGCATGGCTACGCCGCCATGCTGGTAACTGCCTTGCGGAAAAATGCCTGGCAGCGGTTGGTCAATCTGCCTGCTTGCGCAGGAACGCGGGTATGTCCAACCAGTCACTTTGGGTTTCCTTCGCCTTGACCGGCTCGGCGACGGCGCGTGCGGCCGGCGTGGGCTGCCTGAGGTAGTCCACCGGCAAGTCGTCCGTCCCCGTGCGCGCGACGATCTGCGGGCGCGTCGCGACGGCCGGCTGCTCACGACGGACAACCTGGCGTGCCGCATTGCGGTTCAGGCCGGTCGCGACCACGGTCACGCGCACCTCGTCCTGCAGTTCCGGATCAAGCGCCGTGCCAATGACGACAGTGGCGTCTTCGGACGCGAACTGGTGAACAACGTCGCCGATCTCGTTGAATTCGCGCATGGTCAGGTTCGCGCCGGCGGTGACGTTCACCAGGATGCCGCAGGCGCCGGTCAGGTTCACGTCCTCCAGCAACGGGTTGTTCACCGCCGCCTCGGCCGCGGCCACCGCGCGGTCGTCGCCGCGCGCCGAACCCGTGCCCATCATGGCCATGCCCATTTCGGACATGACCGTGCGCACGTCGGCGAAGTCCACGTTGATCAGGCCCGGGCGGGTGATGAGGTCGGCGATGCCCTGCACCGCGCCCAGCAGCACGTCGTTGGCAGCCTTGAACGCGCTGAGCAAGGTGACGTCGCGACCGAGCACGGTCAGCAGCTTCTCGTTCGGCACCGTGATCAGCGAATCCACGTGCTGGGAAAGGTCCTCGATGCCCTTGAGCGCCACCTGCATGCGGCGGCGGCCCTCGAACGGGAAAGGTTTGGTGACGATGGCGACGGTGAGGATGCCCATTTCCTTGGCGAGCTGGGCGACCACGGGCGCCGCACCCGTGCCGGTGCCGCCGCCCATGCCGGCCGTGATGAAGACCATGTCGGCGCCGTGCAGGGTCTCGACGATGCGCTCGCGGTCCTCCAGCGCGGCCTGGCGGCCGACCTCGGGATTGGCGCCGGCGCCGAGGCCCTTGGTGACGTTGCTGCCCAGCTGCAGCGTGTATTTTGCGCCGCTTGTCTTGAGCGCCTGCGAATCGGTATTGGCGCAGACAAAGTCCACCCCGTCGACATGCGAGCCGACCATGTGTGCGACCGCGTTGCCGCCGCCGCCGCCCACGCCCAGGACCTTGATCACCGCATTCGGTGCGAGTTTTTCGACCAGTTCGAACATGATTCCCAACCTCCGCTAGCCAGGGTTAAACGCATTGAAGTAGTTGTAGTTTGCCGTCGGCATCTCCTGACGCCGCCAGCCGCACGCGACAGGCGTATGTCCCATGCGTTGCCCGTTGCCGGGCAGGTCCGTTTCGGACCCTGCCGCGCTTCCCTGCGCGGCGAAAAAAATTGTGCGGGCCAAGGACGGCTCGACCGCCGAACCAACGGATCGGCGAAGGCGAGTCCGGGCGTGTATCGGACTCGCCGTGGCGGACTCGGGCAGAACAGCCCGATGCCCGCCCATAACTAGAATTCGCCCTTGATCCATTGCACCACCCGCTCGAACATGCCGCTCGCGCCGCTTCCCGGCGCGGCGATCGGCGTGCGCACGTTGTCCTGCTTGCTGCCGTACAGGAGCAGGCCGACGCCGGTGGCGTGGATCGGATTGCCGACCACATCGGTCAGTCCGGTCACGTGCTGCGGCAGGCCTACCCGCACCGGCAGGTGGAACACTTCCTCGGCCAGCTCGACGACGCCTTCCATCTTGGCCGAGCCGCCGGTGAGCACGATGCCGGCGGCGACCATGCTTTCAAATCCGGAGCGGCGCAGCTCGGCCTGCACCATGCCGAACAATTCCTCGTAGCGTGGCTGCACCCACTCGGCCAAGGTCTGCCGCGCCAGGCGCCGCGGCGGGCGGTCGCCGACGCTGGGCACCTGGATGGTTTCCTCGGCGTGCGCGAGCTGGGCCAGCGCGCAGGCGTACTTCACCTTGATGTCCTCGGCATGCGCGGTCGGCGTGCGGAAGCCGTGGGCGATGTCGTTGGTGACCTGGTCGCCGCCGATCGGCAGGCTCGCCGTATGCCGGATCGCGCCCTGGATGTAGATCGCGATGTCGGTGGTGCCGGCGCCGACATCAACCATGCACACGCCAAGTTCGCGTTCGTCCGGCACGAGGATCGCCTTGCTCGAGGCGATCGCGGCCGGGATCAAGTCGTCCACCTGCAGGCCGCAACGGTTCACGCACTTGGTGATGTTCTGCGCCGTGCTCACCGCGCCGGTGACGATGTGCACGTTCGCCTCCAGGCGCACGCCGCTCATACCGATCGGATGGCGGATGTCTTCCTGGCCGTCGACGATGTATTCCTGCGGTTCCTTGTAGAGAACGCGCTGGTCGGCGGGAATCGCCACCGCGCAGGCCGCGTCGAGCACGTGCTCGACGTCCGCGGCAGTCACTTCGCGGTCACGAATGGGCGCCGTGCCGTGCGAATTGCGCCCGCTGATGTGGCTGCCGGAAATGCCCGCGTAGACCGAGCGGATCTCGCAGCCGGCCATGAGTTCGGCTTCCTCGACCGCGCGCTGGATCGACTGCACGGTCGATTCGATGTCCACGACCACACCGCGCTTGAGCCCGTGCGAGACGTGCGAACCGATGCCGATCACCTCGACTGCTTCGCCCGGTGCGTATTCGCCGACGATCGCGACCACCTTTGAGGTGCCGATGTCCAAGCCCACGATCAGGGATTTGTCGCCCTTGGCTTTCATCTTACGTGTTCGCCTTGGCGGCCGGCGGCGCGCCCGTCTTGGGTTGATTGGATGGCGGCGCGACAGGCGCCGGATTGGCGGCCCACAGCATCGCGAAGCCGTTGCTGTAGCGCAGGTCGGCATGCTGGAATCCGCCGGAATGCGCAGCAGTCAATTGCGGCAGCACAGCGAGAAAGCGCGCCAGGCGCGCATCGGCCTGCCTGTCGCCGAGCAGAATCTGTGCACCGTTCGCGAGCGTGAGCGTCCAGCTTCCGCGCGGACTCAGGCTCACGCCGGACAGGATCATGCCGCTGCCGGAAAACTGGTGCAGAAGGCTGGTGTAGAACCCCACCACTTGCGCGCGCGCGTCGTCAGGACCTTCCAGTTGCGGCAAGCCCTGCAGCGCATCGCCGCCGGGCACTTTGAACAGCGCGCCGTCACGATCAATCAGGCGCGCTCCACTCCAGCGCGCGAACGGCTGACGCTCGCGCACCTGCAGGATCAGCGTATCCGGCCAGCGCTTGCGCACCTCCACGCTTGCGACCCAGGGCAGGCGCGCGACGGCACCGCGCACCTCGTCCAGATCCAGCGCGAAGAAGCCCTTGCCGAGTTGCGTCATCGCGGCGGCACGGATCTGCTCGGCGCTGACGTGGGCGTATTCGGCCTCGACCTGCAGGTAGCGCACGGGCCAGCGGTCCGCGGCGAACCAGCCTTCGAGCACGCCCACCACGGGCAGCGCGATCAGGCTCAACGCAATCAGCCACGATACGGTCTTGAGCACGATGCGCTGGCTCATGGCACGGATCCTTCGCCCAGGCTCGTCTCCAGGATGCGCCAGCACAGCTCCTCGAACCCGATGCCGAGCGCACGCGCGGCCTTGGGCACCAGCGAATGGCTGGTCATGCCGGGCGTGGTGTTTACCTCGAGCAGGAAAAAGCGGCCGTCGCGGTCGCGCATGAAATCCACGCGACCCCAGCCGGCGCAGCCGGCGGCCTCGAACGCAGCCAGCGCGAGCGCGCGGATCTCGCGCTCGCCGGCCTCGTCCAGTCCCGGGCAGATGTATTGCGTGTCCTCGGCGACGTACTTGGCGTGGTAGTCGTAGAACTCGCCCTTGGGCACGATGCGGATCGAGGGCAATGCCTCGCCCTGCAGCACGCCCACGGTGTATTCCGCGCCGTCGATCATTTGTTCGATCAGCAGTTCGCCGTCGAAACGCGCGGCAAGCGCCACGGCGTCGGCCAGATCGCCGGGCGCGCGCACGCGCGTGATGCCGACGCTGGAGCCTTCGTGCGAAGGCTTCACCACCACCGGCAGGCCGACCGCCGCCACCGCCGCGGCGACGTCCGCGCCGGCGTGCAGGCGCGCGTAGCGCGGCGTCGGCAGGCCGAGCGCCTGCCACACCTGCTTGGTGCGAATCTTGTCCATCGACAGCGCCGAACCGAGCACACCCGAACCGGTGACCGGCACGCCGAGCGAGGCAAGCGCACCTTGCAGCACACCGTCCTCGCCGCCGCGACCGTGCAGGATGTTGAACACGCGCGCGAAGTGTCCCGCGCGCAGCGCATCGAGCAGGGCCGGGATGCCATCGATGCCGTGAGCGTCGACGCCGCGCGTCTTGAGCGCGACGAGCACGTTGCGGCCGGAATCCAGCGACACTTCGCGTTCGGCGGAATTGCCGCCCATGACCACGGCGACGCGTCCGAATTGTCTGGCATCCGTAATGTGCATATCAGTTTACTTTTCCACTTTTCAGCGTTCCGGTCGCAGCCATGTCGTTTGCCGCCGCGCCGATGTCGCCCGCGCCCATGACCAGCAGCAAGTCGCCGTCGCGCAGCAGCGCCGGCAGGGCATTTTTCAGTTCACGCGGATGTTCGACGAATACCGGATCGGCCTTGCCGCGTGCGCGCACAGCGCGCGCTAGGGCGCGCCCGTCGGCGCCGGCAAGCGGCGCTTCGCCGGCCGGATACACGTCGGTCAACACCAGCACGTCGGCCTCGGCAAGCACGGCGGCGAAATCGTCGAGCAGGTCGCGCGTACGCGTGTAGCGGTGCGGCTGGAAGGCGACGACAAGGCGGCGCTGCGGCCAGCCACCGCGCGCGGCGGCGAACACCGCCGCCAGTTCGCGCGGATGGTGGCCGTAGTCGTCAACGAGCATGACCTTGCCGTCGTCGATGGCGATCTCGCCACGCGCCTGGAAGCGCCGGCCCACGCCCTGGAAATTCGCCAACGCCCGCGCGATCGCATCAGGAGCGACGCCAAGTTGCCAGCCCACCGCCGCCGCCGCCAATGCGTTACGCACGTTGTGCAAGCCGGGCGCATTCAACGTCACCGGCAACGCGGCGGTGTTCGGCAGATGCAAATCGAACTGCATGCGCGCGCCGTTCTGGCGCACGGCACTCGCGCGCACGTCTGCCGCCGCGTCGATTGCGTAGGTGAGCGTGCGCCGTACCGTGTCGCGCGCGAGTTCCGCCACGTTCGCGTCATCCACGCACAGCACGGCGACGCCGTAGAACGGCAACCGGTGCAGGAAATCAGCAAAAGCCTTCTTCACGCGCTCGAAATCGCCACCGTAGTTTTCCAGATGATCGGCGTCGATGTTGGTGACGATGGCGACCACCGGATTGAGCAACAGGAATGAACCATCCGATTCGTCTGCCTCGGCGACGAGAAATTCTCCGCTGCCCAGGCGCGCGTTCGCGCCCGCGGCGATGAGCTGGCCGCCGATTACGAAAGTCGGATCGAGTCCGGCTTCGGCCAGCACGCTTGCCACGAGACTCGTGGTTGTGGTCTTGCCGTGGGTACCGGCAACGGCGATGCCGCGGCGGAAGCGCATCAGTTCGCCAAGCATCTCGGCCCGCGGCACCACGGGCACGCGGCGCGCGTGCGCGGCGGCGAGTTCCGGGTTGTCCGCGGCGATCGCGCTGGAGACGACGAGCACGTCGGCGTCGGCCACGTTCGCGGCGGCGTGGCCCTTGTGGATTTGTATACCCAGTCCAACGAGACGCCGCGTCGCCACCGAATCGCTACGGTCCGATCCGGACACGGCATAACCCAGGTTGTGCAGCACTTCGGCAATGCCGCTCATGCCCGCGCCGCCGATGCCGACGAAATGCACGCGCCGAAAGCCGCGCATGATTCCATCGGACATGATCCGGTCGTGCATGACCTGGCCGCGGCCGTTCTCGGGTGCCGCCTGCGGCGTCATGACGCCACCTCCATGCACACTTCGGCGATGCGCGCAGCCGCGTGCGGCTTGGCCAACATGCGCGCGGCCTTGGCCATCGCGAGCAGATGCACACGGTCGCCGATGGACTCAAAGGCGCGGCCCAAGCGTCCGGCAAAATCCGCGCCCTCGGCAACCAGCAAGGCGCCGCCGGCGGTGACCATCGCTTCGGCATTCCTGGTCTGATGATCGTCCACCGCGTGCGGGTACGGCACCAGGATGGACGGCGCCCCCGCAGCGGCTAGTTCCGCGAGCGTCAACGCGCCGGCACGGCAGATGACCAGGTCCGCCCAGGCGTAGGCACCAGCCATGTCTTTCTCGAACGGTACGACTTCGGCGTCGATGCCGGCGGACAGATACGCATTGCGCGCCTTGTCGAAGTGCGCCTCGCCACATTGGTGCCGCACTTCAACCGCCAATCTCGTGCCGCGCCGGCGCAGCACTTCGGGCAGCGCCGCGTTCAGGCTTTGCGCGCCCTGGCTGCCGCCAAGCACGAGCAATTTCAACGCGCCGCTGCGAGCCGCGTAGCGTTGCTCGGGCGCCGCGATTCCGGCGATGGATTCCCGCACCGGATTACCGACCCATTCCGCGTTCGGAAACACGCCGTCGAATCCGCTGAGGACGCGCGTGGCTTTTTTCGCCAGCAGACGATTGGTCTTGCCGGGAACGCGATTCTGCTCGTGCACGATGAGCGGAATCTTCATCATCCGTGCGGCGATGCCGCCCGGTGCAGCCGCGTAGCCACCAAGCGCAAGTGCGCTGCGCGGCGCGTGCTTGCGGATCAGTTTGCGCGCGGCCAGCACCGCACCGGCGAGCTTGAACGGCATGCGCAGCATCGTGCCGATGCTTTTGCCGCGCACGCCGGAGATGTTCAGTGTCTCCAGCGCGATGCCGTGCTGCGGGACCAGGCGCGTTTCCAGTCCGGTCCTGCCGCCGAGCCAGACCACCGGCACGCGGCGCCGCGCGAGTTCATCCGCCACGGCGATGCCGGGGAAGATGTGGCCGCCGGTGCCGCCGGCCATGATCAGCACGGGAGCGTTCGCGTTCATGTGCGCCCTCCCTGCAACAAGGCCTCGGGTTTCACGATCTGCGCATCGGATGGCAGCGCACGCGTGACCTCGTAACTCACGCGCAGCAGCACGCCGATTGCCGCGCAGGTCATGAGCACGCTGGATCCGCCCGAACTGATCAGCGGCAGGGTCAGGCCCTTGGTCGGCAGCACGCCCAGGTTCACGCCGATCGACACCAGCGCCTGCAGGCCGAGCATGAGGCCGATACCGAATGCGCAGTAGCCGGCATAACGCTGGCCGCGCTCGACCGCGCGCAGGCCGAGCGCGAGCGCGCGGCCGACCAGGATCGCGAACAGGCCGATCACGAACACGATGCCCGCGAAACCCAGTTCCTCCGCGATCACGGCGAGGATGAAGTCGGTGTGCGCCTCGGGCAGGTAGAAAAGCTTCTGCACGCTCGCGCCCAGGCCCACGCCGAACCATTCGCCGCGGCCCACGGCAATCAACGCCTGGGTAAGCTGGAAGCCATCGTTGAACGGATCGGCCCAGGGATTGAGGAACGAGGTCAGGCGCTTGACGCGGTAGTCGGAGGTCAATGCCGCCCAGGCGATCGCGGGCATCGCCGGAATCGCGAGATAAAGCAGGTTGCGCATGCGCGCGCCGCCGAGCCAGAGCATCCCGACGGTCACGGCAATGATCAGCGCTGCGCTGCCGAAATCCGGTTGCATCAGCAGCAGGCCGACCAGCACCACCGCAACTCCGACCGGCTTGATCACGCCGAAGAAACGCGCCTGTACGGCCACATGCTGGCGCACCAGGTAGCTCGCCAGGTAAAACACGAACAGCAGCTTGACCGCTTCTACCGACTGGAAGCCGACGATGCCCAGGCGGATCCAGCGCCGCGCGCCGTTGATGCGCATGCCGAATCCGGGCGCGAACACGAGCAGGAGCAGGATCACCGCGAACAGCAGCAGGCTGAACGCGTTGCGCTCGAACCATTCCAGTTCGAGCGTCATCATCAGCCCGCACAGGCCGATGCCGAGGCCGAGGAAGACCAGGTGGCGGAACAGGTAATGGAACGGCCCGACGTGCTGGCCGTCGGCGACCGCGATCGAACTCGATGCCACCATCACCACGCCCAGACTCGCCAGTGCGATGGCGACAACGATCAGCACGGGATCGTAGCGTCCCCTGCTTTCGTCGCGGCGCTTGGCTTGTGGGTCGAATCCGAACATCACCGAACCTTCAATGTTGCCAAACCGATCAACACCAGCACCACCGAGATGATCCAGAAACGCACGATCACGCGCGGTTCGGGCCAGCCCTTCAATTCGAAGTGATGATGGATCGGCGCCATGCGGAAGATGCGCTTGCCGGTGAGCTTGAAACTCGCCACCTGCAAGATGACCGATGCGGTTTCCATCACGAACACGCCGCCCATGATCAGCAGCACGATTTCCTGGCGCACGATCACGGCGACGGTGCCGAGTGCGGCGCCGACCGCGAGCGCGCCTACGTCACCCATGAACACCTGCGCGGGATAGGCGTTGAACCAGAGGAAGCCCAGGCCCGCGCCGGCCAGCGCACCGCAGAAGATGCACAGCTCGCCCGCACCCGGCACCGCGGGAATCTGCAGGTACTGCGAGAACACGCTGTGTCCCGAGGCATACGCGAACACGCCAAGCGCGGCGGCGACGAGTACGGTGGGCATGATCGCCAGGCCATCCAATCCGTCGGTCAGGTTCACTGCGTTGGAGAACCCGACGATGATGAAATAGCCGATCGCGACGAAGCCGATGCCGAGCGGGATCGCGACCTGCTTGAACAGCGGCACGTAGAGCGCGAGTGCCGCGGGCGAATCCTGACGCAGCACAAAGTAAAGACCCAACGCGGCGGCTAGCCCGCACACCGATTGCCAGAAATACTTCCAGCGCGCCGGCAGGCCGCGGCTGTCGCGCAACACCAGCTTGCGGTAGTCGTCGTAGAAGCCGATCAGGCCGAACGCGAGCATGCTGCCGAGCGCGATCCACAGATAACGATTGCGCAGGTCGCCCCACAGCAGCGTCGCCACCGCAACGGCGAGAAGAATCAAGGCGCCGCCCATGGTCGGCGTACCGGCCTTGGTCAGATGCGACTGCGGCCCGTCGCTGCGGATCACCTGCCCGGCCTTGACCGCAGCCAGCTTGCGGATCAGGTCCGGGCCCAGCAGCAAGGCGACGGCGAGCGCGGTCAGCGCACTCATGATCGTGCGGAAAGAAACGTACAGGAACAGATGAAAGGCACTCAAATGCCCGCGCAGGAAGTCGGCAAGTTCAAGCAGCATGGCGATTGCCCCCCTGATGATGGCCATGGCCGAGCATGGCCTGCACCACACGCTCCATCGCCGAGCCACGCGAACCCTTGACGAGCACGACGATGCCGGCATGCACGTCCGCGGCAAGCGCCGCGCGCAGTTCGTCCTGCGTGCTGAAGTGCCGCGCGCCACTGCCAAAGGCGTGCGCCGCATGTGCGGACAGCTCACCGACCGCATACAGCCGCGCGATGCCCTGCTCCCGCGCGAGCGTACCGATCCGCGCGTGCAGCGTTTCCGCCTCGCGCCCCAGTTCGCGCATGTCACCAAGCACGAGCCAGGCTTCGCCCGGTTCGGCGGCGAGCGTGGCGATGGCGGCGGCGGTCGATCCTGGATTGGCGTTGTAGGTATCGTCGATCAGGCTCCAGCCACCCGGCATGGCGTGGCGGACCAGGCGACCAGCCACGGCCGGCGCGGATCCCAGACCGCGACGGATCGCCTCCAGCGGCGCATCGAAAGCGAGTGCCAGTGAGGCTGCGGCTAGCGCATTCATCACGTTGTGCCGTCCCGGCAAGGGCAGGTTGACGGCGACGCGGCCTGACGGCGCGACAAGTTCGAATTGCGATGTCGCACCCGTGGCGGAAACCTCGGCGCGCACGTCGGCGGCGTGTTCGATTCCGAAGCGCAACACGCGCCGCGTTCCGGCAACGCCCGCGAAGTAGTCCGCGAATGCATCATCGGCATTGATCACGGCGGTGCCATGCGCGGGCAACGCCGCATAGATCGCACC
>DATIVQ010000099.1:0-1885 GCA_035465735.1 Rudaea sp. | reverse complement strand
TCTTCGTGCCCTGCCCGGAATACAGGATCTCCACCGCGGCAAGGTAGGCCTTCTCGCGCGCGGTCGGCGCCTTGGCCGAACGCGCGGCGGGCGTTGCGCCGAGCCTGGCCAGCGCCGCGCGGCCGGCGCCGGCATCGAGCTGGTTCCAGATGCCGTGGTTGTAGGTCATCGCCTCGCCCCAGTAGGCCATGGCGAAATCCGGCTGAAGTTTTTCGGCGTCTTCGAACGCCTTGGCCGCTGCGGGATATTCGAACAGATGCAGCAGCAACAGGCCACGCATGAACGCAGTCTGCGCGGAGTCGGATTGCGCCGAGGTCGGGAATGTCGCCGTGCCCAGACCCGCGATGGTCTGCGGCGCAGTGCCACGTTCCGCCCAGGCGGAAGCGGCGAACGCCGATGCCGCAATGAGAACGCAAAGACGCAGGGCAAGTTTCATGGTTTCACTCCTGTTTCGATCTTCTCGGGCACATACGGCAACCCGATCTTCTTCAGCACCGCCTGGAAGCGCGGGTTGTCGCGGAGCGGATCGAACGTTGGATACCACAACAACTGCGGGGTGGTGCTGTTGCCGTCGATCGCGAACTCTTCGAGCACAGCCAGCGCACGGTCGTTTTCGCCAAGTGCGGCCAGGAACAGCGCGTGCACGATGGCGTCCCGGCGCAACCTGCCAAGGGCAGATGAAGTTTCCAGGACGTGCACCGCGCTAGCACGCTGGCGCGGATCGGCGATGCCGCGCACCAGCAGCGCACTCGCGTCCGGGTCCTGTTCGCTGACCATGCGCATCTGCTGTTCCGCGTCGGCGTAGCGGTGCAGGGAGAGGTACACCCATATCGCGATTCGATGCTCGAGCACCCCGTGCGGGTGCGTGGCCAGGGTGCTTTCGATCAGTTTCAAGGCGTCGGCGTCGCGGTGCAAAACGAACAGGAGCTGTGCGCGGACCGCACCGCTGGTGCCGGAAAACGGATCGTGCCGCAGTGCACGCTCGATTTCCGCGAGCGCGGGATTCAATTGCCCTGCGCCGTACAAAAACTGCGCGTATTGATCCATCGCCTCAGCATCGCCAGGCGCCAACGCCAGGGCGCGACGGAATGCACGATCGGCGTCTGCCCAGCGCATCTGGTTGGTGTACACGATACCCCGGGCGACGTAAGCCAGCGCGACATCCGGATTCAGTGCGAGCACATGCCGCGCGGCGTCCAGAGAGCGCTTATCGGCATCGCGCATTGGCACCGCCGCGTATGACGGCAGCAAGGCTTGCGCCTCGGCCAGCGCTGCCCAGCCTTGCGCGTAGTTCGGATCGATTGCTACCGCCTGTTCGAATGCTTCGACCGCTTCGGCCACCGAGCGCGTCGCGAGCAAGGTCAGCCCACGCAGATAGAAATCGTGCGCGCGCGAGTCAACTGCCTTCTGCGCAACCAGCGATTGCGCGCTTGCGCCGGTCAGCTGCACCTGCAACTTGTCCGCGATGGCCTTTGAAATCTCGTCCTCGACCGCGAAGATGCTGGTGAGCTTGCGGTCGTACTTTTCCGACCACAGGTGATAGCCGCTGCGCGTATCGATCAACTGCGCGGTAATACGCACTTCGTCGCCGGATTTCTGCACACTGCCTTCCAGCACCGTGGCAACGCCCAGCGCCTCGCCGACCTTGCGCAAATCCTCGGCCTTGCCCTTGAATGCGAATGCCGACGTGCGCGCGGCGACTTTCAGGCTCGGCACCTGCGCCAGCGCGTCCAGGATCTCCTCGGTGATGCCGTCGCTGAAATAGTCGTTCCGCGGATCGCCGCTCATGTTGACGAACGGCAGCACGGCGACGGACTTCAGCGGAACAGAAATGGGGTCAGCGGAAATGGGGCCAGGGTCAATTTCCGGGCTTGCAGGGGACGCA
>DATIVQ010000098.1:0-5159 GCA_035465735.1 Rudaea sp. | reverse complement strand
TGGGCGACGAGGGCAAAACGCGGCTCGTCCGCCGGCCACGGATCGCGCAGGCCAAGACCTGCGCCGAGCACGCACACGGCAAGCAGGGCGAACAACCAGAAAGCGCGGCGTTCGCTCGCCGTCACGGCGCTCATGCCGCGGCCTCGCGCGGCAGGCGCAACGTAAATACAGCGCCGCCGCCGGCGCGGTTCTCCGCGCGGATGCTGCCACCGTGTTCCTCGGCGATCTTCTTCGCCACGGCAAGGCCGAGGCCGGTGCCGCGCTGCTTGCTCGAGGTGTAGGGCTCGAACCAGCGTTCGCCGAAACCATCGGGCAAGCCGGGGCCGTTGTCGGCGACGCTAAGCTCGATCCACTTTTGCTCGTTTTCCACAATGTCGCGCGTCGCCACCTCGACGTGCGGCTTGCGCGCATCGCCGATCGCCTCGAGTGCGTTCTTGATCAGGTTGTGCAGCAACTGGCGCAGGCGACCGGCGTCGGCGCGCAGGATCGGCGTGTGCGCATCGAAGCGTCGCGTCAACTGGATGCGCTGGTCGTTCTCGTACAGGTCCAGCACCTCGCCGGCGAGCGCATGCAGATCCAGCGCGCGCGCCTCGATCTGCGGCGGCCGTGCATAGTCGCCGAAGGCATTGACGAGGGACTTGAGCGCCTCGACCTGGGCGACGATGGTGTGCGTGGCGCGGTCGAGTACGTCGGTGTCGTCCGCCGGCAAGCGACCGATGAAACGCCGGCGCAGGCGCTCGGCCGCGAGCTGGATCGGCGTCAGCGGATTCTTCACCTCATGGGCGAGACGGCGCGCGACTTCCGCCCAGGCGGCGTCGCGCTGGGCGCGGTCGAGCTGGGTCAAATCATCAAACACGGCGACGCTGCCCGCGTCAGCGCCACCCAGTTCCGCGCCGCGCAGCAGCAGCAGGCGGCGTTCCTCGCCACGCACCAGCACCACTTCCTCGCGCCATTCGCGCACGCCTTCGCGGGCGTGTTGCTGGATCGGATCAAGCAGCGGTGCGAGCGCAGGCTGATCGCGGCGCAATACCGACAGAGGCTGGCCGACGTAGCGCGCGAGCGGCACGTCGAGGATCGATTCGGCCGCGCGATTGAGCGTGCGCAGCGTACCTGTGCGATCGATGCCGAGCACGCCGGCGGACAGGCGCTCGAGCACAGCCTTCAGATACGCGCGCTGGCTCTCGGTTTCCTGCGCACTGTGCGTCAGGCGCGCGTTGGATTGTTCCAGTTCGCGTTGCATCTGGTTGAAGGAAGCGAGCAGGAAGCCGAGTTCGTCGCGGCTGCCGACCGGCAACGGCGTATCGTAGCGGCCCGCGCCGACCGCGCGCGTGGCCGCGGCGAGGCGTCCGATCGGCGCAGTCAGGCGCCGCGCAATGCCGAAGGCGAGCATCAACGCGAACAACACCGAAAGCAGCAATACGAAAGTGAGCACCAGGGTGAAGGTGAGCTTGAGCGAGCCGCGCAGGAACTTCAGGCGCTGGAAATCAAAGTTCGCCTGTTCAACCCCGGTGGTCAGGGCTTGCAGGCGCGCCGGCAAGGGATACAGCGCCTGCAGCAGGCGTTCGCCACCCGGCGGCGTTGCAGGCAACGGATCGACGACACGCAACACCAGGCGCGATCCCAGCGGTTCGGCGGCGGCGTAGTGGCCGTTGCCCTGAACCTGCAGCAACGCCGCCGAATCCGGATACGCAGGCGTGAGCAGCTGTGGATCGGCGCTGGCGGTGGCGAGTACCGATTGATCCTTGCCAAACACCGCGAGTTGCATGGCGCCTTGCGCGTCGATGGCGGCATCGAGTCGTTTCTGCAAATCAGCATCGGCGCTGTCGCGCAGGGTTTGCGCGAGCGTGGCGCTTTGCTGCTGCGCGGTCTGCAGGCGTTCGTCCAGGTACACGCGGCCGATTTCCAGTGCATCGTCCATGGCGTGTTCCAAGCGCACGTTGAACCAGGTGTCGATGGTTGCGTCGAGAAAATTCAGGGCGAAGCCGTAGACCACGAGCACCGGCGGCAAGGCGAGCACGATCAGCATCGCCAGCACGCGCCGGTTCAGGCGCGCGCCGGGTGCGCGTTCGCGCAATTCGCGGCGCAAGCGCAACAAACGCTGGATGATGATCGTCACCAGCACCGCCAGCGCCAGGCAGCAGGCGCCGAGCATCCATGGATACCACACGCCCAAGCGGCTGGCGCCACCGGCTGCGTCATTGGCGAGCACCAACGCGGTGGCCAGCAGCACGACCACTGCCGCCACCGGCAGCGCACGCCGGACGATGCGCGTCAGCCGGCTCGCGGGAGCCATGTGTAGTCTCCGCTGTCCATGCGCCAGGCCGATTGCAGCAGCGCGGGCAAGCGCAACGCGCCCGACAAGGCATCGCGATCGAGCGTTATGCGCACGCGCAATTGCGTCGCGCCAGCGCCGTCGAAACCGGGCAATGGCAGGCGCAGGTTTTCCATCGCGGCGAGGGCGAGAGCGCGCGCGGCGTAGTTGCGGGTCGTGGCGTCTTCCGCGTCGCGCACCTGGTACCGGCGCGACAGCGGGAAATAGCGCAGCTGCACGTGGCGATGGATTTGTGCGGCCGTCTCCAGCCCGAAATCGCCGGGGCGCAATGCCTGCACGGTGACCACGAACGGCAACTCGATGCCGTGATCGAGCGCATCGAGCACCTGCGCGTCCGGCCGCCAGTCGCAGCGCAATGTCAGCGTACCGGCGTCCAGCGCCGCGGAACGCACGACGAACGCGCCGGGCGCAGATGCGCACGCACCAAGCGCGATGCTTACAAGTATGCTAATTGCGCTTGTCCAGAATCGCATAGAAAAATCCATCCATGCCGGATTCGCCCGGCAGGTTCTGCACGCCTGCCCCCGCCGCATGCCACGGCAGGGATGGCGCCAGCGTGCGCGCGTCCGCGTGCGCGCAGGCAAACGCTTCGACCCGGCGCGCATTCTCGTCCGCGAGCACCGAACAGGTGGCATAGACTAAGCGCCCGCCGCGCGCAAGCATAGGCCACAGCGCATCGAGCAGGCGCGCCTGCGCCGCGGCCAGGGCGGGGATATCGGCTGCGCGGCGGTGCAGTTTCACGTCCGGCTGGCGGCGGATGATGCCGGTCGCCGAACAAGGCGCGTCCAGCAAGATCCGGTCGAAAGGCTTACCATCCCACCATTTGCGCGGATCGGTCGCGTCGCCCGCGCACACGTTGGCGGACAGACCCAGCCGTTGCAGGTTTTCGCGCAGGCGAGGCAGGCGCCGCGCATCGCTGTCCAGCGCGGTCAGCTCGACATCTGCGGTCTCCAGGATGTGGGCGCTTTTGCCGCCGGGCGCGGCGCAGGCATCGAGCACGCGCAGGCCGGCGCTCAGGCCGAGCAGTACCGCGGCCTGCTGCGCAGCGCCGTCCTGCACGGAAAACAGGCCTTCGGCGTAGCCGGGCAAGGCAGTTACGTCACGGCTCGATTCGAGCACCAGCGCGTCGGACGCGGCTTCCGGCATCCGGCCGGCGATACCCGCATCCGCCAGCCGGGCGGCGAATTGCGCGCGTTCGGTGCGACGGCGGTTGACGCGCAACCACAGCGGCGCGGGCGCGTTGTTCGCGGCGAGGATGGATTCCACATGTTCGGACCAGTCCGAAGCCAACGCATCGATCAGCCAGCGCGGGTGCGCGCAGCGCGTGACCGCATCGCGATCCAGTTCGGTGCAATGCGCCTGCCGTTCGCGCAGCCAGCGCCGCAGCACGGCATTGACCAGGCCCGCGAATGCCGGCTTGCGCATGGCGCGCGTGGCCTCGACCGTGGCAGCCACGGCGGCATAGTCGCTCAGGCCCATGATTTCCAGTTGCACGAGACCGAGCACGAGCAGGGCGCGGACGTCGGCGTCACGCTCGCGCAACGGCCGCTCGAGCAGCATCCCGACTGCCGCATCGAAGCGCAGCCACCAGCGCGCGCCTTCGTGCAGCAGACTCGACAGCAGCGCCCGGTCGCGCACGTCGTTCAACTTTGTGGACAATTCAGCAAATGCGGCACGCTGTGACTGCCCCGCGACGACGCCGGCCAACGCCTGCGCCGCCAGCGCGCGCGGGTCGGGTTGAATCGCGCTCACGCGCGCTTCAGCCCGGGATGTGCATTGAGGTAATCGGCGGCGGTCACGACGCGTCCGCCGGCGCGCTGCAGACGCGCGATCCGCAACACACCTGCGCCACAGACAACATCGATGCCCTGCTTCGAGGCCGCGACGACGGTGCCCGGATTCGCACCACCGCCCGGCAACGCCTGCGCCACCCTGACGCGAACCTGTTCGCCGCCGAGTTCCGCTTCGGCGACCGGCCAGGGATCGAAGGCACGTACCTTGCGTTCGAGCGCAATGGCCGAATCGTTCCAGTCCAGCCGCGCTTCGGATTTTTCCAGTTTGTGCGCATAGGTAACGCCCGCATCCGGTTGCGCCTGCACAGGCAGGATCTCTCCGGCCAGTGTGCGGCGCAGGCCTTCTCCGAGCACCTGTGTGCCGAGAGCGGCCAGTTTGTCGTGCAGGCTGCCGCCGGTATCGTCCGCGGCAATGTCGATTTCGCGGCGCAGCATCACCGGCCCGGTGTCGAGCCCGGCGGCCATGCGCATCAGGCACACGCCGGTTTGTGCGTCTCCGGCAAGGAGCGCGCGCTGGATCGGCGCGGCAAGAGCGACGCATGCACGTTCCAGCAGCCCAGGCGCGGTATCGCGAGCACCGCGCGCGGCAGGATCAATCCGTAGGCGACGACGACAAGCAGATCGGGACTCAATTCGCGCAAGTGTGCCTGCACCGCGGCGGACTTGAGCGATTCGGGTTGTTCGACGACGAGTCCTGCGTCCAACGCGGCCAGCTTGACGGGGCTCGCAGCGAGCGCGCGGCCGCGCCCGGCCGGGCGATCGGGCTGCGTATACACCGCCGCTATTTCCACATTTTCCGCGAGGCAGGCGCGCAGATGCGGAACCGCGAACTCGGGCGTGCCGGCGAATACCAGCCGAAGCGGCGTGGGCATCGTCGGCTCAGGCGGAAATGCGATGGGCTTTTTCGAGCTTCTTGCGCACCAGCTCGCGCTTGAGCGGCGACAGGTAATCGACGAAGAGTTTTCCGATCAGGTGATCCATCTCGTGCTGGATGCACACCGCGAGCAGGCCGTCGGCCTCGATGCGGATCGGCT
>DATIVQ010000097.1:0-4000 GCA_035465735.1 Rudaea sp. | reverse complement strand
GTCAAAGCCGTGCCCGACATCGATTTCGCCAAGCACCCGCCGCTGGGCGCGCCGGCGATTTCGCCGAACGGCAAGTACATCGCGCTGGCCGTGCACAGCACCGACAACGGCGAAAACAAGTACCAGCTCGCGATCCTGCAGTTGCCGGATCTCAAGTTCGTCAGCCGCCTGGACATGACCGACAAGTACCTGCCGATCAACATCACCTGGGTCGACGACAAGCGCCTGGTCATGGGCACCGGCGAGGAAACCGGCTTTGCCGAGGCGCCGAGCGCGACCGGCGATATCATCGCCGTGGACATGGATGGTACGCACAAGCGCGTGCTGTACAGCGACAACGACCGTGTGCGCAGTTCGACCGCGGCAATGACCAACATGCTGAAGATCCCCAGGGGATTCGGATCGATCAGCGGCTTGCCTTCGACGCCGAACGGCCATTTTTACCTGACCGTGAATCCGGGCGAACACAAGACCCTGATCTTCGACATCGATGCCGATAGCGGCAACGTCAAGCAGATCGGCGAGATTCCCGGCGACGGCTGCGATTTCATCGTCCATGATGGCGTCGCGCGCTATGCCACCTGCGGCGACAACAACCTCAAGGAACATACCTACTATCGCGCGGATGCGAATTCCGACTGGCAGGAGCTGCCGCGTTCGGTGCTTGGCGAGCACTTCTCGCCCGTCGCCATGTCGGCCGACGGCAAACAGTTGTATTCCACCGGCAATCCCGACGGCGGCCCCAACCAGTTCGCGATCAGCAACCTCGATGGCACCGGCCGCAAGGTGCTGGCGTCCAACCCGCGCGTGAGCATCGCCGACGTGTTCTGGACGCCCTATCCGCACACGCCCTTTGCCGCGATGGCGGATGAAGGCCGCCCTGTCCTCACCTACCTGGAAGACAACAAGTACGCGGTCGCGCTCAAGTCGCTGAACCAGCAATTTTCCGACCACTACGTCAGCGTGTGGGGCATGAGCCACGACGGCTCGCAGATCATCGTGCACGCCGTGAGCGACCGCGACCCGGGCACGTATGCGCTGTTCGACACCAAGACCAACAACCTGCGTCCCCTCTACCAGTCGCTGCCGTGGATCAAGGCGGATCAGCTTGGTGAGCGCAAGCCGTTCTGGTTCAAGGCTTCCAGCGGCACGGAACTGGGCGGTTACATCACTTTGCCGCCGCACCGGGCCGAAAAGAACCTGCCCACGGTCTTCATCGCCCACGGCGGCCCGATGGGCCCGCAGGACCACTGGGAAATCGGCGACACCTGGGAGGCGATGGAATCGCAATGGCTGGCCACGCGGGGCTATGCGGTCGTGCAGGTCAACTACCGCGGCTCCGGCGGGCGCGGCAAGAACTTCCAGGATTCCGGCAAGCGCGAGATGGGCACCGGCATGATGCAGGACATGCTCGACGGCCTGAAGTGGGCCGAGGACCAGGGCTACGTCGACAAGAACCGCGTGTGCGTCTACGGCGCCAGCTACGGCGGCTACACCGCCTACTTCCAGCCGGTGTATGCGCCGCAGGGCACGTGGAAGTGCTCGGTGGCCATTGCCGGCGTTTCCGACATCCGCGTGCAGGCGCACCGCAGCGACACTCGGCGTTCGAAGAGCGGACGCCATTTCCTGCGCGAAGCCTGGGGCATGGACGACCCGAAGTACGTCGAGGCCAACTCGGCCATCGATCACGTCGACAAGTTCAACGTGCCGGTATTGATCGTGCACGGCGAGGACGATCCGCGCGTACCGATCCAGAACGCGCGCGAGATGCGCGACGCGCTGGAAAAGGCCGGCAAGCCGGTCGAGTACATGACGCGGCCCAAGGAAGGCCATGGTTTCTTCAAGGAACAGAACAACGTCGACCGCTACCAGATCACCGAGGCGTTCCTGCTCAAGTACCTCGGCCCGGGCGCGCCGGTCGTCACGAACTGAGTGCAGCCAAACCGCAGCAACGACAACGCCCGGCCAAGTGCCGGGCGTTGTGTTTTGGGAATACGCTAACGCCATGAACCGCCTCGCCAAAGAATCGAGTCCGTATTTGCACCAGCACGCCGGCAATCCCGTCGACTGGTGGCCGTGGTGCGACGAAGCTCTCGCTGCCGCGCGTGCGCAAGGCAAACCGATCCTGCTTTCGATCGGCTACAGCGCCTGCCATTGGTGCCACGTGATGGCGCACGAGAGTTTCGAGGATGCCGCGACCGCGGCGCTGATGAACGAGTTGTTCATTTGCATCAAGGTGGACCGCGAGGAGCGCCCCGACCTCGACCGCATCTACCAGTTCGCGCACCAGGCACTCAACCGGCGCGGCGGAGGCTGGCCGCTGACCGTGTTCCTGGCTCCGGACGATCATCTGCCGTTCTACGCCGGCACGTATTTCCCGCGCGACCCGCGCCATGGCATGCCGGCGTTCGCGCAAGTGCTGCGCGAGGTGCGGCGCTGGTGGGACGAACGCCGCGACCAGGTGCGCGGGCAGAACACCGCACTCGCCGAGTTCCTGGCCAGCTACGGATACGAAGATCCCCCGGTGGATGCATTGAGCGACGCGCCGATCCGGGCCGCGCTCGAACAAGGCGCGGCCAGCTTCGATCCCGTATACGGCGGTCATCGCGGCGCGCCGAAATTTCCGCATTGCACGGAAATGGAATTGCTGCTGGACCTCGGCAAGCCGGAACAGGTCGAATTCACGCTCGCGAAAATGGCTGCGGCCGGCATCCACGACCAGATCGGCGGCGGTTTCGCACGCTACAGCGTCGACGAGCGCTGGGAAATCCCGCATTTCGAAAAGATGCTGTACGACAACGCGCAACTGCTGCCGTTGTTTGCCGGTTGCGGCCGCGCCGATGTCGCGCACGGCATCCTCGCCTGGCTGCTGCGCGAGATGACCGCGCCATCCGGCGGATTCATCGCCGCATTGGATGCCGACTCCGAGCACGAGGAAGGCAAGTTCTACGTCTGGCAGCGCGAGGAGGTGCGCGCCCTGCTCGACGCCGACGAGTTTGCCGTCGCCGCGCCGCACTTCGGTTTCGACCGCGCGCCAAATTTCGAAGGCAAGACGTGGAATCCTGTCGTTGCCAAGTCGCTGACCGAAATTGCAACGCAGCTTGGTGTCGCGTTGGAGGAAGTCGAATCGCGTCTTTCCGGCGCACGCCAGAAACTCTTCACGGCCCGCGAACAACGCGTGCGTCCCGGCCGCGACGACAAGATCCTAACCGCGTGGAATGCGCTCATGATTGGCGGTATCGCCCGTACGGCGCGCATCCTCAGTGCGCCACCGTTGCTCGGCCTGGCCGAGAATGCACTGGACAATTTATACAATGCCGCCTGGCGCGATGGCCGCCTGTTCGCAAAGGCCGATGCCGACGCGGCGCGCTTTCCCGCTTATCTCGACGACCACGCCTTGCTGCTCGACGCGCTGATCGAGATGCTGCAATGCCGCTGGTCGGAGCGCGACATGGCCTGGGCCGTCGTGCTCGCGGTAAGTTTGCTCAAGCGCTTCGAGGATCGCGAACGCGGCGGCTTCTTCTTCACCGCTCACGATCACGAGGCCCTGATCCAGCGACCCAAACCCTTCACCGATGAGGCCCTGCCCTCGGGCAACGGCGTCGCGGCACGCGCGTTGCTGCGCATCGGACATCTGCTCGGTGAGACGCGTTACCTGGATGCCGCCGAACGCACGCTGCGCGCTGGATTCGCCAGCATGCAACAGATGCCACTGGGTTGTTGCGCCACGCTGCGCGCGCTGAACGATTTCCTGCAGCCGCGCACCCATGTCGTCGTACGCTTCGACAGCGACAGCGACAGCGACGGCGACAGCGACGGCGACGGCGAAGAGTCGAAGTGGCGCACTGCTTTTGCCAAGTGCGAGAACCGCCGCAGCGACATCTACTTCATTCCACTCGCCGCGGGAAAGCTTCCCGGCACGCTGGCGGCGCAAACGCATGCAACCGGCGGCGTGGCGTACGTATGCCGCGGCACGCAGTGCGAGCCGCCGCTGCGCGAT
>DATIVQ010000096.1:0-2610 GCA_035465735.1 Rudaea sp. | reverse complement strand
TGAACTGCGAGCGCGGGCAGTCATCCAATCCCTGCGGGGAATGCGCGGCATGCCGGGACATTGACGCTGGCCGCTTCATGGACATGATCGAAATCGACGCGGCCAGCAACACCGGTGTCGACAACGTGCGCGATCTGATCGAGAACGCGCAGTATTCGCCCTCGCGCGGCCGCTTCAAGGTGTACCTCATCGACGAGGTGCACATGCTCAGCAAGTCCGCGTTCAACGCATTGTTGAAAACGCTGGAAGAACCGCCGCCGCACGTGAAATTCCTGCTTGCGACGACCGATCCCGAGAAATTGCCGGTGACGGTGCTGTCGCGCTGCCTGAAGTTCAACCTCAAGCGCCTGCTGCCAGAACAGATCGTTGGCCAGATGCGGCACATCCTCGAAGCCGAGCAGATCGCCTTCGATGCCGAAGCACTGGATGAACTCGCGCGCGGCGCCGATGGCTCGCTGCGCGACGGGCTTTCGCTGCTCGACCAGGCGATCGCCTACGGCGCGGGCAAGGTAAACGCTGCCGAGGTGCGTCAGATGCTTGGCAGCATCGAACGCGGCCAGGTGTTCGCGCTGCTCGAAGCCGTGCACGCGGGCGATGGCGCAACATTGATGGCGCAGGTAGAACACCTGGTTGAATTCGCGCCGGATTTCGCCGGCGTCCTCGACGACATCGCCGCCGCGCTGCATCGCGTGCAGATTGCGCAACTCGTCGGCACGGCTGACAGCGACGCGCGCGTTGCCGCGCTCGCGGATGCGCTCGCGCCCGAAGAGACGCAGCTCTACTACCAGATCGCAACGATTGGGCGCCGTGACTTGCCGATCGCGCCGACGCCGCGTGCCGGATTCGAGATGACCTTGCTGCGCATGCTCGCATTCCGTCCGGCAGATGCGAAGCCGGGTATCGCGACGCGAAGTGCCGAACCCGCCAAGGCGAATCCGGCCGCGCCGCGTCCATCGGCCTCCGCGCCCAAGTCTCCGCCGGTGCGCGATGCGGCGGATCCGCCTGCTCAGGCCGGTACGAGTGCCGCCGCACAACTGGCAGCGGAGGCGGGCGACTGGCCGGCCCTGATCGCCGCCGCGGGCCTGCGCGGTCCGATCGGGCAACTCGCCCAGCACGCGGCCCTGCTCGGCATCGATGCTGGTGTCGTGCGCCTCGAAATCAAACCCGATCACGAGCATCTGCGCGCGCCAATGCTGGTGACGCAATTGCAGGATTCCCTCGGCAAGGCCTTGGGTCGCGCGTTGACGGTGCGCTTCGAGAAATCCGCCGCCGCGCCGAGGGCGACACCCGCCGACATTGCGCGCGACCAGCGCAGCGCACGCCAACAGGCTGCAGAGCAGGCGCTGGAAGCGGACCCCCTCGTGCAAAGCATGATCCGCGACTTCGGCGCGCGCGTGATTCCAGAATCGATCAAGGCAGCGGAGAAGTGACATGCGCGGACCGATGGCGCAACTGATGCAGCAAGCCCAGCGCATGCAGGACGACCTCAAGCGTGCGCAGGAAGAACTGGCCAGGCTCGAAGTCACCGGCCAATCCGGCGGCGGCGTGGTCAGCGTGACCATGAATGGACGCCACGAAGTACGCAGCGTGCGCATCGACCGCAAGCTCTTCGCCGACGATCCGGAAATGGCCGAGGATCTGGTTGCCGCCGCGATCAACGATGCGGTCAACAAGATTGCCGCGGCCAGCGCGCAGCGCATGGGCGAGGTGGCGGGAGGAATGAACCTGCCGCCGGGCTTCAAGCTTCCTTTCTGATTCGATGTCCGGATCGCCGCTGCTCGACGAACTGATCGACGCCCTGCGCTGCTTGCCCGGTGTGGGCGCGAAGACGGCGCAGCGCATGGCGTTCCACGTGCTCGAACGCGACCGTGCGGGCGCGCGGAAGCTGGCGGAAAATCTCGCTGCCGCAGTCGAGCGCATCGGCAACTGCACGCGCTGCCGCACCTTCAGCGAAGAAAACGTCTGTGCCTTGTGCGCTAGCCCCGCCCGCGACGCGCAAACCCTGTGCGTGGTCGAGACGCCGGCCGACCAGCTTGCCATCGACCAGGCGACCGGATTCCGCGGGCGCTATTTTGTCCTGCTCGGGCGGCTGTCGCCGCTGGACGGACTCGGGCCGAAGGAACTTGGCCTCGATCAGCTCGCCGCGCGCCTGGCCGAAGGCGAGGTGCGCGAACTGATCGTGGCGACCAATCCCACCGTCGAAGGCGAGGCGACGGCGCACATGCTCAGTCAGATCGCACGGCAGGCCGGCGTGCGCGCCACGCGCTTGGCGCATGGCGTGCCGTTGGGCGGCGAACTCGAATACATCGACCGCGGCACCTTGGCGCACGCGTTCGGTTCGCGGCAAGACTTGGAGAAATGAATCCCATGGGCGACACCCTGTTCGGCAAGATCATCCGCCGCGAGATTCCCGCGGACATCGTCTACGAGGACGACGATGTCCTCGCCTTTCGCGATATCGCGCCGCAGGCGCCGGTGCACGTGCTGTTCATCCCGAAAAAGGCGATCGCGACCCTGAACGATGCGGCGGATGCCGACGTCTCGTTGATGGGCAAACTCGTGCTCGGCGCCGCACGCTGGGCGAAATCCCAAGGGTTCGCCGAAGATGGC
>DATIVQ010000095.1:0-3506 GCA_035465735.1 Rudaea sp. | reverse complement strand
GTATCGATCCCCGGACCGGCTTGTGCCAGCCCGCGGGTTGTCGTGTACCCGAAGTTTTCAGGCGAAACCCCCAATGACTCCAGCCATTCTCGCTCTAGCAGACGGCAGCATCTTCTGCGGCAATTCGATCGGCGCGGATGGACAAACCGTTGGCGAGGTGGTGTTCAACACGGCGATGACGGGATATCAGGAAATCCTGACCGATCCGTCGTATGCGCAACAGATTGTCACGCTGACCTACCCGCACATTGGCAACACCGGCTGCAACGCGACCGACGAGGAATCCGGGCGAGTGCAAGCCGCCGGGCTCGTGATCCGCGACCTGCCGCGCCTGGCCAGCAACTGGCGCAGCACGGAAGCCTTGCCCGACTACCTGCGCCGCCACGACATCGTCGCGATATCCGAAGTCGACACACGCCGGCTCACGCGCATCCTGCGTGAAACTGGCGCGCAGAGCGGCTGCCTGATGGCGGGCGAAGGCATTACCGAGGCGGCAGCACTTGCCGCCGCGCGCGAATTTCCGGGGCTGAGCGGCATGGACCTGGCCAAGGTCGTGTGCACGAAGAAAAAGTATACGTTTGCCGAAGGCAGCTACGACCTGGATAACGACACGTTCGCGAAACCGGACCGCAAATACCGCGTCGCAGCCTATGATTTTGGCGTCAAGCGCAACATCCTGCGCCTGCTTGCCGACCGCGGCTGCGAAGTGACGGTGGTGCCGGCGCTGACGCCGGCATCCGAAGTGTTGGCGATGAATTCGGACGGCGTGTTCCTGTCCAACGGACCCGGCGATCCGGCCGCCTGCGATTACGCCATCTCCGCGACGCGCGAGTTCATCGCGAAGAAGGTTCCGCTGTTCGGCATCTGCCTTGGCCACCAGATCATGGGCCTCGCGCTCGGCGCGAAGACGCTGAAGATGAAATTCGGCCACCATGGCGCGAACCACCCGGTAAAAGACCATGATGACGGCCGCGTGCTGGTGACTTCGCAGAACCACGGCTTTGCGGTCGACGCGGCGACGCTGCCGAAGAACACGCGCGTCACGCATACCTCGCTGTTCGACGGCTCTCTGCAGGGGTTCGCCCTGACCGATGCCCCCGCGTTCTGCTTCCAAGGCCATCCGGAAGCTTCACCAGGACCGCACGATATCGGCTATCTTTTCGACCGGTTCGCCGCACTCATGGAGAAGGCCCGCGAGCATGCCTAAGCGTACCGACCTCAAGACCATCCTCATCATCGGCGCCGGCCCGATCGTCATCGGCCAGGCCTGCGAGTTCGACTATTCCGGCGCGCAGGCGTGCAAGGCGCTCAAGCAGGAAGGTTATCGCGTCGTGCTGGTGAATTCGAATCCGGCCACGATCATGACCGATCCGGAAATGGCTGATGCGGTTTACATCGAACCGATCAACCGCGCCACGGTCGAGCGCATCATCGCAAAGGAAAAACCCGACGCGCTGTTGCCGACGATGGGCGGACAGACCGCGCTGAATTGCGCGCTGGATTTGGCCGATGCAGGCGTTCTGGAAAAGTACGAAGTCGAGCTGATCGGCGCGTCACGCGAAGCGATCCGCATGGCGGAGGATCGCGAACTGTTCCGCCGCGCGATGATCGACATCGGACTGGAATGTCCCAAGGCCGAGGTCGCAAAATCCTTCGAGCAGGCGCTGGAGATCCAGGCCAGGGTCGGTTATCCGACCATCATCCGGCCAAGCTTCACGCTCGGCGGCTCCGGCGGCGGCATTGCCTGGAATCGCGAGGAATTCGACGAGATCGTCAAGCGTGGCCTGGAACTCTCCCCCGTGCACGAAGTGCTCGTCGAGGAATCGGTGCTCGGCTGGAAAGAGTTCGAGATGGAAGTCGTGCGCGACAAGGCCGACAACTGCATCATCGTGTGCTCCATTGAAAATTTCGATCCGATGGGCGTGCACACCGGCGATTCGATCACGGTGGCGCCGGCGCAGACGCTCACCGACAAGGAATACCAGCGCCTGCGCGACGCGAGCATCGCCGTGCTGCGCAAGATAGGCGTCGACACCGGCGGCTCGAACGTGCAGTTCGGCGTCAATTCCGAGAACGGCCGCGTCGTCGTGATCGAGATGAACCCGCGCGTGTCGCGTTCTTCGGCGCTGGCGTCGAAGGCCACGGGCTTTCCCATTGCCAAGGTTGCGGCGAAACTCGCGGTGGGTTACACGCTCGATGAATTGCGCAACGAGATCACCGGCGGCAAAACGCCGGCTTCGTTCGAGCCGACCATCGATTACGTCGTCACCAAGATTCCGCGATTTGCGTTCGAGAAATTCCCGGCTGCGGACGCGCGCCTGACCACGCAGATGAAATCGGTGGGCGAGGTGATGGCGATCGGCCGCACCTTCCAGGAATCTCTGCAGAAGGCGCTGCGCGGGCTGGAAACCGGCAAGGATGGTCTGAATCCGGGTCCGCTCGACCTGGCCGACGCCGACGCCATCGCAACCATGAAGCGCGAACTGCGCGAACCGCGTCCGGATCGCATCTTCTACGTCGCCGACGGCTTCCGCGCTGGTTTGTCGCTGGAAGAAATCTTCGCGCTCACCCATATCGACCGCTGGTTCCTCGACCAGATCGCAGAATTGATCGAAATCGAGGCGCAGGTGATGGCCGGCGGGCTTGCGGCGATCGATGCCATGCGCATGTTCCAGCTCAAGCGCAAGGGCTTTTCCGATGCGCGCTTGGCTTCTCTGCTCGGTACCGACGAGGCCGCGGTGCGCAAGTTGCGCCATGCGTTCAAGGTGCATCCCGTGTACAAGCGCGTGGATTCGTGCGCGACCGAATTCGCCACGACGACGGCCTACCTGTATTCGACCTACGAGGAAGAGTGCGAGGCGAATCCGTCGGCGCGCGACAAGATCGTAGTGCTCGGCGGCGGCCCGAACCGGATCGGGCAGGGTATCGAATTCGATTACTGCTGCGTGCACGCTGCACTCGCTCTGCGCGGGGACGGTTACGAGACCATCATGGTCAATTGCAACCCGGAAACCGTGTCGACCGATTACGACACATCGGATCGCCTGTACTTTGAACCGCTCACGCTCGAAGATGTGCTCGAAATCATCGCCGTCGAGAAGCCGAAGGGCGTGATCGTTCAATACGGCGGGCAGACGCCGCTCAAGCTCGCGCGCGCGCTGGAAGCGAATGGCGCGCCGGTGATCGGCACGAGCCCGGACAGCATCGACCTCGCCGAAGACCGCGAGCGCTTCCAGAAGATGGTAGCCAAACTGGGACTCACGCAGCCGCCGAACCGCACCGCGCGCAATCCGGACGAGGCCATCGCGCTGGCGCGCGAGATCGGTTATCCGCTGGTGGTGCGTCCGAGCTACGTGCTCGGCGGACGCGCGATGGAGGTCGTGCACTCCGACGCCGACCTGAAACGCTACATCACCGACGCGGTGCGGGTCTCCAACGATTCGCCGGTATTGCTGGACCGCTTTCTCGACAACGCCGTGGAAGTGGACGTCGATGTCGTTGCCGAC
>DATIVQ010000094.1:0-10472 GCA_035465735.1 Rudaea sp. | reverse complement strand
CCGCGATCGCGGCCTTGCTTGATCGCTGAACGCCCCAATCTTGGACGGCCTGCAAAAGGAAAGAACATGTCCGGCCCCAGTGCAGTAAAAGAAACTCCGATCGCCAACCGCGATCAGCTCGTGCACTACATCGCCTCCGGCGCGCGACAGCGAGATCGATGGAAGATCGGCACCGAGCACGAGAAATTCGGCTTTCGTCTCGACGATCTGCGTCCGCCGGCCTATGCAGGCGAGCGCGGCATCGGCGCGCTGCTGCAAGGGCTCACACGCTTCGGCTGGGCACCCGTGCACGAAGGCGAGAACATCATCGCGTTGGCGCGCGGCGATGCTTCGATCACGCTGGAACCGGCCGGCCAGCTTGAGTTGTCCGGCGGCCAGCTCGACACCATCCACGACACCTGCTGCGAGACGACCTGCCACCTTCGGGAGGTGAAGACCGTAGCCGAGGAATTGCAGCTCGGTTTCCTCGGCATGGGCTTCCAGCCCAAGTGGCGGCGCGCCGAGATGCCGTGGATGCCCAAGGGCCGCTACCAGATCATGCGCGACTACATGCCCAAGGTCGGCGAGCTCGGCCTGGACATGATGACGCGCACCTGCACAGTGCAGGTCAATCTCGACTTCGCCAACGAAGCGGACATGGTGAAAAAATTCCGTGTCTCGCTCGCGCTGCAACCAATCGCGACCGCGCTGTTCGCCGATTCACCGTTCACCGAAGGCAAGCCGAACGGATACCTGAGCTACCGCTCGCACATCTGGACCGACACTGATGCCGACCGTACCGGCATGCTCGATTTCGTATTCGAAGACGGCTTCGGCTTCGAGCGCTATGTCGATTACCTGCTCGACGTGCCGATGTATTTCAGTTACCGCGACGGCAGGTACATCGACCTCGCCGGAAAATCCTTCCGCAAATTTCTCGGCGGCGATCTGGTCGAATTGCCCGGCGTCAAGCCGACTCTGAAGGACTGGGCCGACCACATGACCACGGCCTTTCCCGAAGTACGACTGAAGAAATATCTGGAAATGCGCGGTGCCGACGGCGGGCCGTGGAACCGCCTGTGTGCGCTGCCGGCGTTCTGGGTCGGCCTGCTCTACGACGATGCAGCGCTCGATGCGGCCTGGGACCTGGTCAAGGATTTCACTCTGGCCGAGCGCCATGCGCTGCGCGATGGCGTGCCCAAACACGCGCTGAAACTTGCTTTCCGCAACTGCACGGTACGCGAGTTGGCGCTGGAAGCCTTGAAGATCGCCGGCAATGGTCTGGCGCGTCGCAACAAGCTCAATTCCACCGGCGCAAGCGAAGCCGTCTTTCTCGAACCGCTGATCGAGTTCGCGCAGGCCAACCAGACGCCCGCCGAGCGCAAGCTGGAACTCTTCCACGGCCCCTGGCACGGCAGCGTGGATCCGGTGTTCCGCGAATTCGCCTACTGACAAACAAAGGCCCGCATGCGCGGGCCTTCGGGTTAGCCTGTCCCGGAACGTCTACTACTTCTTCTTCTTCTTCGGCGCCGCCTTCAAGCCGCGGTCGACGAGCATCGGCTCGATGCTGGGGTTCCGGCCGCGCCAGTCGCGGTACATCTTGGCCAGTTCCTCGGTATTGCCGCGCGAGAGCACCATCGCGCGGAAGCGGTCGCCGTTTTCGCGGGTCAGGCCGCCGTGCTCCTTGAACCATTCGTAGGCGTCGTCGGCGAGCATCTGCGTCCACGCATAGGCGTAGTAGCCGGCCGAATAACCGTTCGCCCAGATGTGCAGGAAGTAGCTGGAGCGATAGCGCGAGGGCACGTAACTGAGGTCGACCTTGTCCTTTTTCAGCGCGGAGACCTCGAACTTGTCCGCGTTCTGCAACGGCGCGCTGGCGGGCAGGGTGTGCCATTCCATGTCGAGCAGGGCGGCGGCGACCATCTCGGTCATGTCGTAGCCCTTGTTGAACTTGCCGGCCTTGCGCATCTTGGCGACGAGTTCGGCGGGCATGGCCGCGCCGGTCTGGTAGTGCTTGGCGAAGTGGTCGAAGACCTCCGGCACGCTCGCCCAGTGCTCGTTGAACTGCGACGGAAATTCGACGAAGTCGCGCGCGGTGTTGGTGCCGGATAGCGTCGGATATTCCTCGTCGGCGAACATGCCGTGCAGGGCGTGACCGAACTCGTGGAACATCGTGATCACGTCGTCCCACGACAGCAATGCCGGTTGGCCGGGCGCCGGTTTGGTGAAGTTGGCGACGTTGTAGATCACGGGCTTGGTGCCGAGCAGCCTGGACTGCCCGACGAAGTTGTCCATCCAGGCACCACCGTTCTTGTTGTCGCGCTTGAAGTAATCGCAATAGAACAGCGCGAGCGGCGAACCGTCGGCGTTGAATACCTCGAACACGCGCACGTCGGGCTGGTAGACCGGAATGTCGCGGCGCTCCTTGAAACTCAGGCCGTAGAGCTGATGCGCGGCGTAGAACACGCCGTTTTCGAGCACATTGTTCAATTCGAAGTACGGCTTGATCTGGCTTTCGTCGAGATCGTATTTGGCCTTGCGCACCTGTTCGGCGTAGTGCTCCCAATCCCAGGGTTCGAGCTTGAACGATGGTTTGCCGATGGCTTTCTGATCCTTGTCGATCATGGCCTGGATGTCATGGGCTTCGACGCGCGCGCGCGCAACCGCGGCGGGCGCGAGCTTGCGCATGAAGGCGAAGGCCGTGGCCGGATTCCTGGCCATCTGGTCCTGCAGGTTCCACGCCGCGTAGTTCGGGAAACCGAGCAGCTTGGCCTTCGCGGCGCGCAGTTGCGCGAGGCGCTCGATCGTGGCGCGCGTGTCGTTGGCGTCGCCGTGCTCGGCGCGGTTCCACGAAGCCTCGAACAATGCCTGGCGCGTGGCGCGGTCGTTCAGGTCCTGCAGTGCCGGCTGTTGCGTCGTGTTCTGCAGCGGGATCACCCACTTGCCGACGAGTCCGCGCGCCTTGGCGTCCTGCGCGGCGGCGGCGATGTCGGCATCCGACATGCCGGCGAGTTTGGCCTTGTCGTCGACGACGAGCGCGCCGGCCTTCGCGGCGGCGAGCAATTTGTTGACAAAACCGGCGCTGAGCGAGGATTCCTCCTTGTTCAGGGCCTCGAGCTTGGTCTTGTCTGCGGCGGACAGCTTGGCACCGGCGCGCACGAAGTTGGCGTGCACGACTTCGACCAGGCGCAGCGATTCCGGATCCAGCTTCAGCTTGGCGCGTTCCTTGTACACCGCGTCGATGCGCGCAAACAGCTTGCTGTTGAGATAGATCGCATCCTGGTGTGCGGCGAGTTTCGGCGCCTCGGTTTCCTGCAGCTTCTGCAAGGTGTCGTCGGTGTTCGCGCCGCTGACGCCGTTGAACACGGTCATGACGCGATAGAGCAGAGTTCCGGTTTTCTCCAGCGCCACGTAGGTGTTTTCGAACGTTGGCGGCGCCGGATTGTCCGCGATCTTGCCGACTTCGGCGAGCTGCGCTCGCATGCCTTCCTCGATCGCCGGCTGGTAGTCGGCGTCGGTGATCTTGTCGAATGGCGGGGCCTGGAACGGCAGCGTGCTGGCCGTCATGAACGGATTGACGTGCTGTGCCGCGGGCGCCGGCGCTGCCGCCGTCTTGGCCGGTTCGGGTTTTTGCGGTGCCTGCGCGCAGGCGGCGAGCACGGCGGTCATGGCGATGGGCAGCAAACGAATTCGGAACATGGCGAAGACTCCACGAAGTATACGAATGGAAAAAGCGGTGTACGCACCCGGCATCAGGCCGTCTTGACGTCGCGCAGGCTCCAGTGCGCGCCGACCAGCAGGGTCAGGCGGTGCTTGAGGATGGCGTGCGGCAGGCTGGTGGTGACGAGGATGTCGGTGTGCATGTCGACCTGTTCGGCGCTGACCGTGGCCTGCGGATCGCTCGCGCCGAGCGCCGGATCGACCGCGTCGGGGTCGGGCTGCATCGCCCGCCAGCGCCGCCACAGCGTCGGTTCGCGCAAGGCTTGCTGCAGTAGCGCGGAGAAACTTTCCGGCGAATTGCCCTGGTACGACAGTTCGTTGATTTTGCCGCGCGCCTTGGCCAGATCGTCAATCGACAAGTAGTAGCGCTGGATCGACATTTAACGCTCCTCCAACAGCCCTCAAGTTTAACAGAGCCCGGCATCTGCCGGCCCATGACTTTCGGCCTGTCTGGTCGTGGCCAGCGCAACCGCCGTCGCGCGCAGATGTGGCGCCAACGCGCACGGGTCTGGGGTCGACGCGAACGGCACGACTCCCAGACACGGCACGGGCAGGCGCGCGCGCAGCGTGGCGATGTTTGCCTCCACGCAATCCATCGCCGGATCGACACGATTGCCGATCCATCCGACGAGTTTGCAACCGTCAGCGATGATCGCGCGCGCGGAAAGCTGCGCGTGATTCAGGCAGCCCAGGCGCAGGCCGACAACGAGGATTACCGGCAGGCGCAGCGCGCGCACGAGATCGGCCTGCATCAGGGTGTCGGACAAGGGTACCATCCAGCCGCCGACGCCCTCGACGACGACGAAATCGGCAATGGTGGACAAAGCGGCAAATGCGGCAACGATCGGGTCGAGCCGGACCTCCACGCCGGCGTGTGCGGCGGCGAGGTGCGGTGCGATCGCGACGGGCAGGGCGAAGGGATTGACCTGTGCGTAATGCGGCGCATCCGCGCTGTGCGCGATCAGCAGCTCCGCGTCCTCGTTGCGCAATCCCTGTGCGGTTTCCCGGCAGCCGCTGGCGACGGGCTTCATGCCAACGGCGCGATGCCCGTTTGCGTTCAGTGCGGCGAGCAATGTGGCCGACACCACCGATTTGCCGATGCCGGTGTCGGTACCGGCGATGAAGATCGCTTGACTCATGCGCGCCAGGCAGTCCTGCAATGGGTCGTTGAGGATAAAGCGCAGCGCGTGCATGCGCTACCGGCTAGAATGCGAACATGTTCACTTCAGCAGCCATCAAGGCCGACAGCAAGGCCGAGTTTTACGCCGAACTTGCCGGGCAGGTGCGCGGCCTCTTGCACGGCGAGCGCGACCGCATTGCGAATGCGGCGAATTTCGCCGCGCTCGTCTATCACGCGCTGGCGGATATCAACTGGGCCGGTTTCTATTTCTACGACGGCAGCGAGCTAGTCGTCGGGCCGTTCCAGGGCCAGCCGGCCTGCGTGCGCATCGCGCTCGGCAAAGGGGTGTGCGGCGCCGCCGCGACAACGCGGCGTACCCAGGTGGTGCGCGACGTGAACGCATTCGACGGACACATCGCCTGCGATTCGGCCTCGCGCTCGGAGATCGTGGTGCCGCTGCATGACGGCGACAGGCTCATCGGCGTGTGGGATGTGGATAGTCCGAAACTTGCGCGTTTCGACGACGATGACCGTGCCGGCATGGAAACGCTCGCCGGCATCTTCATGGATTCGCTGAAAGGTTGAGCATGGCGGCGAAGGACGAAAACAAGATCCGCAACGTAGGCCCCAAGGGCGCGGCTTGGCTGCGCCAGGTCGGCGTGCGCACGCAGGAAGACCTGGTCCGGATCGGTCCGGTCGATGCTTTCATGAAGGTCAAGCGCGCCGGTTTCCGGCCGAGCCTGAACTTGCTCTACGCGCTGGCCGGCGCGATCGAAAACCGCCACTGGGCCGAGTTGCCGGACGAGCACAAGCGTGCTCTGGTGGCCGCGGCCGAAGCGAACGAAACCGCCAATCCGATCAAGACGCGCTGGCAGAAGCAGGTCGAGCGCAGCGAACGCTCGGTCGAGCCGCGTGATTCGTCCGATGCCGATGCTGGCGATGGCGGATTTCTGGACGATCCGGATGCGGGTCACGACGCCGCGCACGAGGATTAGCCCTCAGCGCACCACCGCGTAATCGCGCGCGTCCTCGCGCCATTTTTCCGTGTCGTGGATTCTCGGCAGCACGTCCTCGGGCGTGTCGACCAGCGACCACATCGCGGCGTGTTCGGGGTTCATGAAACGCTCGCTGATCACCTTCTCCATGAAAACCTGCAGGGGCGTGAAGAAACCGCCGGTGTTGAGGAGGACGATCGGGTTGAAGTAAAGGCCCAGGCGCTTGAGCGTGATCGCCTCGAACAATTCCTCGAGCGTCCCGCAGCCGCCGGGCATGGCGATCACCGCGTCCGAACCGGTGAGCAGGCGGTGCTTGCGCTCGCGCATGTCCTCGACGATCTCAAGGTCCTCGATGCCGGGATGCTGCCATTCCACCTCGCGCATGAAGCGCGGAATGATGCCGATGACCTTGCCGCCCCGGGCCAGCGCGCCATTGGCGAGCGAGCCCATCAGGCCGACTGCGCCGCCGCCGTAGACAATGGTGCAACCAGCCTCGGCCAGGCATTCGCCCAGGCGCGTGGCCGCGGCGTGATAGGACGCATCGCACATCTGGCTGGAAGCGCAGTAGACGCAAATTCGCATGGGGACTCCAGGACGACCGTCGAAGTCTAATGGAATTAACGGGAATCGAATGAATCCTCTGCTAGCGTCGCCCCTTCGCTGTCTGCCGGGGGGCAGGTACACCGGAGCTGTCGCGCATGCGTGGACGAGGTTTCACATGGCTGGCCGCCGTATTCGCCGTGTTGGCCGGCAGCGCCTCGGCCGCGCTGCCGGCTCCGGACGAGGCATGCGACGCGCAGGCGCCGCCGGCGATGTTCGCAGCGTCCGTGCTGGATGATCTGTCCGCCGCGGATTCGTTGCCGCAAGCACAGGCGCAACCGAATCAGCCGGTCGCCACGAGCGATGCCGATCCGCGCCGCCTGCTGGTCGATTTCGCCATGACCCTGCGCGACATCCGCTATCGCCGCGGCGGGCGCAGTCCTCACAGTGGCTTCGATTGCAGCGGCTTCGTGCATTACGTGTTCGCCCAGGTGCTGGGAGTAGACCTGCCGGAAAATTCCGCCGCGCAATTCCGCGACAGCCGGAAGATCGGGCGCAACGATTTGCAGGCCGGCGATCTGGTGTTCTTTCACACCCGCGGTAAACGTATTTCGCATGTCGGCATCTACTTGGGCGGCGGACGCTTCATCCATTCACCCACGACCGGCGAACGCGTGCGTGTGGATCGCATGAGCGAGAATTACTGGTCACGTCGTTTTGCCGGTGCGCGCAGGCCTGACGCATTGATTTGAACGCATCGGTCGAAATCGGACTTTGATCTGATACATTGCGGCTGGCAGCCCAACAGGGAATCGCCATGCCGCGTCGTTCTGTAACGTTTCTCGTCGCCTCCGTGTTGCTGGTCGCGTTGTTCGGCGGCGCGGGCGTCGCTGCCACACCCGCGAATCCGCAAATCCGGCATGCGGCGGCGAACCCGGACAGTGTCTTCGAGCATACGCAAGCCATGCAGGGCTTGCTGCCGGTGCATGTGGACAAGCACGCTGGCCGCATTCTCGTCACCTTGCCGCCCGCGGGCAGCGATGGCTTGTCGGCGCGATTCCTGTACACCACGTCGCTGCGCACCGGACTCGGCGCGGCACCGACGTTTCTCGATCGTGGCCGCGTCGGCAAGACGCAGATCCTCGCCTTCCGTCGCTACGGCAAGAAGATCGCGGCGGTATTCGAGAACCCGCGTTTCCGCGGCGCCGAAACCGGCACCGCGGCCAGTCCGGACTTCGCCACGTCAATCGTGTGGATGGGTGATATCGCCGCGACCTTGCCCGATGGCCGACTGGTCGTGGATTTGTCAGGGTTCCTCACCACGGATGTGATTGGCATCGCCGACTCACTCAACCAGAGCAGCGACACGTTCGGCGTCGGCGGCGGGCAGGGCTCCGGCAAGGACTTCAAGCTCGACGCCAAATTGAGCGCGGCCGATCCGGAGTCGGTCAAGGATTTCCCGGACAACCTCGAGATCGACGCGGTGCAGACCTATGCATCGAAAACACCGGGCGAGGAAGTCGCGAACATCGCGCCCGAGTCCGGGCAGGTCAGTTTCACCGTGCACCATGGTTTCGTGAAGCTGCCCGGCCCCGGATTCGAGACGCGCGTATTCGATTCGCGTATCGCAGGCTTCGGTAGGCAGGTCGTGGACTTCGGCGAGCCCCTGGGCCGCGACGTGGTGCGTGCATACGCCAACCGCTTTCGCCTGGAAAAAACCGATCCGGGTGCGGTGCGTTCGCGCGTGCGCAAGCCGATCGTCTATTACGTCGATTGGCGCGCGCCCGAGCCGATTCGATCGGCGTTGATCGAAGGCATCGGCTGGTGGGCGAAGGCATTCGACGCGGCCGGCTACATCGACGCGTTCCAGGTCAAGGTACTGCCGAAAGACATCGATCCGATGGACGTGCGCTACAACGTCGTCAATTGGGTCGACCGCGCCACGCGCGGCTGGTCCTACGGGCAGGAGATCGTCGATCCGCGCACCGGCGAAATCGTCAAGGGCATGGTGGTGATCGGCTCGCTGCGCGTGCGCCAGGACATCCAGATTTTCGAAGGTCTGGTCGGTGCGGACAAGGTCGGCAAAGGCGGTGCCGACGATCCCGTGCAGGCGGCGCTGGCGCGCATTCGCCAGCTCGGCGCGCACGAGGTCGGACACACACTCGGTTTCGCGCACAATTTTGCCGCCAGCACGCAGGACGATGCCTCGGTCATGGACTATCCGCCGCCGCGCATCGAGCTGGTCGACGGACATCCGGATTTGAGCCACGCTTACGCCACCGGCGTCGGCCGATGGGACATGGCAACGGTTGACTGGTTGTATGGCGAGCCGGCACCGGGACGCGACGCGCAGGCCTGGGCCGATGCCGAGGCAGCAAGGATCGTGGCGTCGGGCTTGCGCTACATCCAGGACGACGACGCGCGCGCCGACGATACCGCGCAACCGTGGGCTTCGCTGTGGGACGTCGGCGCGGATGCGACCGTGGAACTCAATCGCCTGATGGGCGTGCGGCGCGTCGCGATCGACCATTTCGGACTTGCCGCGCTCGCGCCGGGCGAACCGATGGCCAATTTGCGCCGGCGCTTCGTGCCGGTGTGGCTGCTGCATCGTTACCAGATGGTTGCCGCCGCGAAAGCAATCGGCGGCGTGTACCTGAGTTATGCGGTGAACGGCGATGGCCACGAGGCATCCGATCCGGTGCCGCCGACCGCCCAGCGCGCGGCGCTCGACGCCGTGCTTGCGACGCTGGCGCCTGATCAGTTGCGCGTGCCGCATCGCCTGGTGCCGCTGCTCTCGGCGGCGCGCAACGGTACCCCGAATCGCCAGTACAGCATCGAGTTGTTCGCTGACTCGGCCGGCACGCCGTTCGATGCGCTGGTGGCCGCAGACGCAGCTGCCGAGCTGACACTGAACGCGCTGCTCGCGCCGGCACGGCTGGCGCGGGTCGAGGCGCAACATGCCGTCGACGCCAATGCACTGGGCGTCGATGAAGTGCTTGATCGCCTGTTGAAAGCGACGCTGCCGGACAATACCGATGCGTTGTCGCGCCGCATTGCCTTTCGCACGGTGATGGACATCGCCAGAACCGCGCGCGATCCGAAGAGCACGCCCGGCGTGGCGGTGCTACTCGACCAGCGCCTGCATGAGGTTGCGCTGGCGCTGGCGCAGCGCAAGGGCGATGCGGTCGACCGCGCCTGGGGCGCGAGCTTGTCGCGTTTGCTGCTCGATCCGCGCCGACTGGACAAGGAGTTGGCCAGTCATGCGCGCGCGACGCCGGTGCCGCCGGGTTCGCCGATCGGCGCCGAGGCGGATTGGCTGTCCGTGCCGGGGGACGATTGATCCCCGGCGTTGCCGCATGGACCGCGGCGCGACAAGAGTGACCATGATGGTCAGGAGCTGCGTGGTTCCTGGCTTTGGCGGGCATGATTCGAGCTGGCACGCGACTTGCTAATTATGGACAACGCACCATGAATCGCCTGCAATGTTCCTCGCCACGCCCTTCATTCCCGATTCCGCGCCGCTGACGCGCACCACGTCTCACCGCAGCGGCCGCATCGTCTGGCAGCAGCGCTACAACGGCATCGCCCGCGTGGCGTATCGCGGTGGCCGGGCAATCGCCGGTATTTCCGGACCGTGGTCGGATCGCTACGCCCTGATATGGTGGGACGAGCGCCCACCGGCCACCCACCCGCTGGAACTGTTCGAAACTGCCGAGGCGGCGATGCGCGCTGTCGAGGAACGCATCGGCCGGGCCCTGCCGAAAGCCGCCGTTCCGGGCGAATCGCGCCGGAAACCGCGCCGCGACTGGTTGGCGCGTCTGTGGACGCGGAACCGTGATAGCCGCATCGCCGAATTGCGTCGGGACTCGCTCGACGCCGAGATCGACCTGAACGGTTTGAATTTCAACGCGTCGCGCTGAAAAACCGCGCTACTCGAAGCCGTTGTAGAAGATCGAGGTCATGTCGAACGCGCCGACGGTACAGCCGATGGCACCTGACGACGCTCGTGTCTGGCCGGTCTGATCCAGGGTCACTGCGGGAATCACTGGATTTGTCGCGTTGCCGGCACAGTTGCCGCCGCTGCGCGCGGGACTGAGCGATTGCAGGGCCACCGTCGG
>DATIVQ010000093.1:0-13301 GCA_035465735.1 Rudaea sp. | reverse complement strand
GTGCTGCTTGTGGTCGCCAGCGCGCTGGTCGACAAGGCGGCGCAGCGTTACGGGCTGGAGCAGGCGACCGTGCTGGGCCATGTCGAAGGCAAGGCGCTGGAAGGTTTGAAGCTGCGCCATCCGTTCTACGAGCGCATCGTGCCGGTGATCCTCGGCGAGCACGTCAGCGCCGAGGACGGTACCGGTGCGGTGCATACCTCGCCCGACCACGGCGTCGAGGATTTCCTGGTGGCGCGCGACTACGGCATCGGCCTGCTCAACTACATCGGGTCGCATGGTGCCTATCGCGCCGACACGCCGGCGGCCGACGGCCTCGAACTGGCCGGGATGCATATCTGGAAGGCGAACGACGCGATCGTCGAGCTGCTGCGCCGGCGCGGCGTGCTGCTGGCATTCGCCAAGATCGAGCACAGCTACCCGAACTGCTGGCGGCACAAGACGCCGGTGATCTACCGCACCACGCCGCAGTGGTTCATCTCGATGGAGCAGGCGCAGCTGCGCGAAACGGCGCTCACCTCGATCAAGAACGTGCGCTGGGTGCCGGGCTGGGGCGAGGAACGCATCGCCGGCATGGTCGCCGGGCGGCCGGACTGGTGCATCTCGCGCCAGCGCACATGGGGCGTGCCGATTGCGCTGTTCGTGCACAAGGCCACGCAGGAGCCGCACCCGGATTCCGTCGCGCTGCTGGAGCAGGTGGCTAAGAAAGTGGAGCAGGGCGGCATCGACGCCTGGTTCACGCTGGATGCGGCCGAGTTGCTCGGTGCGGACGCGAACGACTACGAGAAAGTCACCGACGTGCTCGACGTCTGGTTCGATTCGGGCGTCACCCATTTTGCGGTGATCGGCCAGCGCCCGGAACTGCAGCAGGGCAGGGCGTCGCACTACAAGGTGATGTACCTGGAAGGCTCCGACCAGCATCGCGGCTGGTTCCAGTCCTCGCTGCTGACCTCGGCGGCGATCCACGGCCGCGCGCCCTACGACGAAGTGCTCACGCACGGCTTCGCGGTGGACGCGAACGGCCGCAAGATGTCCAAGTCGCTGGGCAACGTGGTGGCGCCGCAGAAGGTGATGGACACGCTGGGCGCGGACGTGCTGCGGCTGTGGGTGGCCTCGGCCGACTACCGCAACGAGATGACCGTCTCCGACGAGATCCTCAAGCGCGTCTCCGATGCGTACCGCCGCATCCGCAATACCGCGCGCTTCCTGCTCGGCAACCTTCACGGATTCGATCCGGACAAGCATCTCGTGCCCGTTGCCGATTCGCTGCTGCTGGATCAGTGGGCGGTGCAGCAGGCGCACGACGTGCAGACCGCCGTCATCGCCGCCTATGCGCGTTACGACTTTCCGGAAGTGGTGCAGCGCGTGCAGAACTTCTGCACCAACGAGATGGGCGCCTTGTATCTCGATATCACCAAGGATCGCCTGTACACGATGCAGGAAGACAGCCGCGGTCGGCGCAGTGCGCAGAGCGCGATGTACCGCATCCTCGAAGCGCTGGTGCGCTGGATTGCGCCGATGCTGAGTTTCACTGCCGAGGAAATCTGGCAACAGATGCCGGGTCAGCGAGACGAGTCCGTCCTCTTCGAGACGTTCTACGATGGACTTGCGGCGACACAAGGTTCCGCCGAGCAGCGTAAATATTGGAGTGATCTGCTCGATATGCGCCGCGACGTTGCAACCAGTCTCGAAAGTAATCGCGCAAAGAAGGAGATTGGCTCCTCGCTGGATGCGGAGATTTACCTGTTTCTGCCCAAAGCATTGCAAGAACGCTATGCAGAAGTCACTGACGAGCTCCGTTTTTTCTTCCTGACATCAGGTTGCACGGTTTTCGAAGATCTGGGTGCTGAAAAAATTGCGCATGACTTGGGCGGCGTGCTTGAGCATGTGCAGCTTGGATCAGAACGATCGGCAGGAACGAAGCTCCTGTCCAAAGTCAGTGACAAACCGAAGTGCATCCGCTGCTGGCACCATCGCCCCGATGTCGGTTCGCATGCAGACCATCCGGAAATCTGTAATCGCTGCGTCGACAACCTTCCCGGCAACCGCGGCGAAGACAGGCGCTACTTCTGATGACAGCGAGTTCATTGTCGAGGCAGGGTGGCCTGGTCTGGTTGTGGCTGACGGTGTTCGTGATCACGCTAGATCAGGCGACCAAGGCCATCGTGCTGCACGTGCTGACACCCTACGTGCCGCATCCGGTGATTCCGGGTTTCTTCAACTGGACGCTCGCGTTCAATACCGGCGCCGCCTTCAGTCTTCTCGCCGGACATCCGCAATGGTCGCGCTGGCTGTTCTCGGTCATCGCCGTTGCGGTGAGCGTGGTGCTCGTGCGCTGGCTGGCGCAAACTCCGCGCCGCGACTGGCGCACGGCCTTGCCGCTGGCGCTGGTGATTGGCGGCGCGCTGGGCAATCTGATCGACCGCCTGCGCGCGGGGCAGGTGACGGATTTTATACAAGTGTACCTTGGCGCATGGCCTTTCCCGGCATTCAACATCGCCGATTCGGCGATCAGCGTCGGCGCCGCGCTGCTGGTGATCTTCGGTCTGTTCGCGCACAGGAGCGCCGCGAAGTAAAATGACCAGCATGGAAATCCTGCTCGCCAATCCGCGCGGCTTCTGCGCCGGCGTCGACCGCGCCATCTCGATTGTCGAGCGCGCGCTGGAGGCCTTCGGCGCGCCGATCTACGTGCGCCACGAGGTTGTGCACAACCGTTTCGTGGTCGACGGTCTGCGCGAGCGCGGGGCGATATTCGTCGACGAACTCGACGAGGTTCCCGAGGGCGCCACCGTCATCTTCAGCGCGCACGGCGTCTCGCAGGCGGTGCGCGCACAAGCAGCCGCGCGTCGCCTGCGCGTGTTCGATGCGACCTGTCCGCTGGTGACGAAGGTCCACATCGAAGTTGCCCATCACGCCAAGGCGGGCAGGGACGTTGTCCTGATCGGTCATGCCGGACATCCTGAAGTCGAAGGAACGCTCGGCCAGTGGAACCGCACGCAGACCGAAGGCGAGATCCATCTGGTCGAAACGCCCGCCGATGTGGCGAGACTCGAGCCGAAGCATCCGCACAACATCGCCTATTCGACGCAGACGACGCTCTCCATCGACGACACGAAAGCCGTCATCGCGGCCCTGCGCGCGAAATTTCCGGCGATACGTGGGCCGCGCCACGACGACATCTGCTACGCCACGCAGAACCGCCAGGATGCCGTGCGCCGCCTCGCAGAATCCTGCGATCTGGTGCTCGTGGTCGGATCGCCGAACAGTTCCAACTCCAACCGCTTGCGCGAACTGGCGCGCAAGCAGGGCGTGGACGCCTACCTGATCGACGGCGCGCAGGACATCCTCCGCGACTGGCTCGACGGCAAGACCCGCATTGGTGTTACCGCCGGCGCGTCGGCGCCGGAAGGCCTGGTGCAGGGCGTCGTCGCGCGCCTGCGCGAATGGGGCGCGGACGGCGTGCGCGATCTCGACGGCAAGTCCGAAGACATGACCTTCGCCCTGCCCAAGGAATTGCGAGCCGCAGCGACGGATTAGCCTGAACAGGCAGAAGCGACGTTTGCGGCTTTTGGAGTGTCGGCGTGCAGATGGCCGTTGTTCGAGAGTACCCATGCCGCGGCGGCGCGCGGGCCGCGTGGGTCACACAGCGTAAAGGTTACGTTGCTGCCGCCGTTGCTGCCGAAAACGGACTGAAAGCGCAGGCGCGTGCGGCCCCGCGTCGAGACCAGGTGAACGCCGGTACCCAGCGTCCCTTCGCGAAGGAGCGTCGGTTCGCCGTCGTCGCGCTCGCCGTTCTCGATCCGGTCGGCGAATGCGATCCAGCCGTGCTCCCAGTGATCGTCCGTGGCGCATCGCTGCCCGTCTCGACTGGGGCACAGGATAATGTCGGCATCGCTGGTGATGGCGAGCGCGCGGGCACGTTCCAGCGCGGTGACGAGGCGTGCTTCCGCTACGCGGGCGCTGACTTTCGCTGACGCGGATCCCACGGTGGATACCAGCAGCATGGTGAGAATCGCAGCGACAGCAACAGACACGATCAGGCCGATCAGGGTGAAGCCGGCGGCGGAATGGAATCTGGCGGGTTGCACGAGGCGCTCCAATAGTGGATGGCCTCGATAAGGTAGGCTGGCGGGCACCGCCTTACTGCCGCGATACGCCCGACGCGGCGTAGGAATTTTCCCAAAGACTCAATCCGGATGCGCCGCGTTCCTGCCGCGACGCGCGCCGAAGCGGCGATCGAGATTGCCGAGCAGTTTCTTGAACAGGCGCGAAAGCTTGCCGCGCTGGGTCTTGCGCAATTTTTCCTCTTCACTGGTCAGCCACGCTACCTGGATCACGCGCCGTTCGCCTTCGAATGGCAAGTGGCCGTGGTAGGAATTGTCGGCGCGTCTGAACACGACGAAATTGCCGTACAGAGGCTTTATTTCGGGCGCGGCCAGATTGTCGATGGCGTCGACGCGATTGAGGAAACGCAGGCAACCGTCGCTGGTGTTCGGCCAGGATTCGTTGAGATAAAGCAGGGCGGTGGCCACTTTCGACTTGCTGTCGGTATGGATCGTGCCGTGGCGCTTGTTCAGCGACCGGCATAGCGTCACCAGGGTCGGATACTGACCGAGGTTGTCGATGCCGAGCCGTGCGCCGAGCGCCGTGGCAACTGCCGGATCGATCAGGTCCGCCACCAGGCGATTCACGCTCGGACCGCAATCGGCGGCTTCATAAGGGAAGAATCCCGCGCCGGCGTATTTCGGAAAATCCTCGCGCAAGGCCGCCGCGGCACCCGCGGGCAATTGCTCGCGCGCAACGAGGAAATGGAATGGCGCGCTGCGTACCTGCGTATTGGCGCGATCGAGCCGGGCAGGGTCGAACAGCGACTGTGTGTGTCCGTCGGTGGCCATGGAATCACATCGATCGGGTGATTTCCCACCCGCCGCGACGATTCAACTCAGCGCGCGGCGCCAGCAACCCAGTCCCAGCAATGTGACGGCTCCCATCAGCAGAAGCATCATGCGGGCGTCCAGCGCCGGTACCGGCTGGGCGGCTATGCCCGCAAGATAATGTGCCTGAATGCGCGCGGCGCTGAGCACGCTGGGATAATAGGCGACTTCGTCAACAAGGCCGGAGAAATAACGGCCGTCGAGTACATTGCCGCCGATCGCAATCCGGTTGTTGTCGGTAAGCAGATTGCCATTGCTCGTTCCGGACGCCTGCAGTTGTCCGTCCACGAAGAGTTGCGTCGCACCGCCGAGTGCGCGGGTGGCAACCACGTGATGCCAGGAGCCATCGTTGAGCACGGTACTGCCTTCCGTCGTGGTGTCTGGGTTGCCGGTAAAAAATGCGGCGTGGTTGTTCAATTGCGCCAGGACAAAATCGTTCGCGGAACCTCCGACATCGGACCAGAGCAGGCCGTTGCCCTCGTAAGCCTGGCTGCCGCTGAGACTTGGCGCCGTGCTCTTGAGCCACATCTCCAGACTGAAATTGCCACCGACCGTGTTCGGAGTATCGATGTAGGCGCTAACGCCATCGAGGAGTACCGCCCGTCCGAGGTTGGTCGCGCTCGCCTGATTGAGTAGCGCCCCATTCACATAAGTGCCGTTGTTGGCGTTGGCAGTCGAGTCCGCCGCCGTGGTGCCGGTGGATTCCTCGAAACGGTAATAGGCTACTGGATTGTCGGCCAAAACCTCGTCGGCATAGGCCGCCCAGACATTGGCTGTGGCAACTATCGCGCAGACGCCGAACCACCATGCACTCGTTTTCATCGCGATTTCCTTAATATGCCGGCTGAACCATGCATTTCTATCGGCCGCCCAGCGCGGATGGCCTTTCCGCGTGCGATTCTGCCGATTGCAATTGGCCGGCGCAAGGGATGGCGGCACCGATGATCCGACAAGCATGCCGGCCCTGAAAAATCATGCGGCCAAACAAAAAAATGGCCCCATGCGGGGCCACGATTTATTGGTGGAGGCGGCGGGAATCGAACCCGCGTCCGAAGATCCTACATCCCCGGTTCTACATGCGTAGCGCGCTGTTCGATCTCATCCCGCGGCAACACAGCGTGCCAAGCGCACCGCGGGACCAGCCGGTTGGGAGTTAGCCTTGCGCGACCGGCGGCGCGCTTCGGCGATTCCGTGATGATGACCCTACACCGGCGAGCACGGACACAAGCGGGTTCGGGGCTAGGCCTTAAGCGGCCAGAGCGTAGTTGTCGTCGTTGGCAACTAAGAGTTTGCGGCTGGATTAACGAGGAAAGCTGCCCCCTCGGCATGCACCAGGCGATTTCGATATCCCCGTCGAAGCCATGTCGCCCCCGGGATGGAAAACACCTTCGCTGGGAGTATATGGTGACACTGCGGTTTTATTCAACCAATCCCCGTCGTCCTCGTTTCCAAAGATTGCCAGACGAGCCGCTTGCGCGCGATCTCCGCGCCAGCTTCAGCGCGCAGAAATGGGCAGCCAGAGGGTAAAAACCGTCCCCCGTCCGGGAACGCTGTCTACGTCGATGCGTCCGCCATGCTGTTTGGCGACGCAGTGCACCATCGATAATCCAAGCCCCGTGCCGGAGCCGACATCGCGGGTGGTGAAGAACGGATCGAAGATGCGGTCGATGTGGGCCGGATCGATTCCTTTTCCGGTATCCATAACGGCGATCCAGACGGAATCGTCGTCGGCGCCCGTGCGGATCGTGATGGTGCCACGGGTTTCGTTCGATTGTGCGGCATTCAGCAACAGATTCAGAAGCGCCTGATTGATCTGCGCCGGGACGCATTCGACGAGAGGAACGTCGCCGTATTCGCGCACGAGCTGCGCTTTGGCTTCGATCTGGTGCGCCGAGATGCTGAGCGTCTGCTCTATGCATTCATGAATGTCCGTCGCTTCGCTGCCGCTGCGATCGATCCGCGTGAACTCCCTCAGGTCGCGGACGATACGCTCGACGCGTGCGAGTCCGTGGGACGACTCGTTCAGCAGCGAGGGGAGGTCTTTGCGGATCAGATCCATATTTGCCGCGCACTTGAGGTGCTCCAGTCGGCGCAACGCGTCGGGCCCGGTCGCGCCACCGCCTTCGGCCGCCCCATAGGCATCGAGCAGATCGAGCATCCCGCGTGCGTAGCGGCCAAGGCTGCCCAGATTCGAATGGACGTAGGCCAGGGGATTGTTGATCTCGTGTGCAATGCCGGCGGCGAGTTGACCGACCGACGCCAACTTCTCCGACTGCAAGAGTTGGACGTGCGTCTCGGCGATGCGGCGGTTGGCGGTCTCAAGCTCGATGTTGCGCTGGCGCAGGGCGCTCTCGGCTGCGGATCGTTCCGCGATCTCGTGCTGCAGGTTCGCATTCGCGGTACGCAGCGTCTCGTTCGTTTCGTCTACCTGCAGCCGCAGCATGATCGACTTGCGCAAGCGGACGTGCACGTGCGTCGCCATGACGACGAGGGACAGCAGATTAAGGCAAACCAGGAACAGCAATACGCCGCGAAACTGGAGTGGCGGACCGATCATGACGGCGACGCCTACCGACGCAATGTTGGGCGCCATGTAGAAAAGGTAGCTGAGCAGGCTCGGGCTCATGCTGATGATGGCGATCGAGTTTATCCCGGCCGCGATGATCACCATGATCGAGAGCTCCTCGGTGTCGGCTACCGGCGCCGCGAGTATGTTGATTGCCGCGAGTAAACAGCCGAGCACGAGCGCTGTGCCGGCGAAGATTCCGATCCGGATTCGCGGATCGGGCAGGCGCGCGCGAATGCGTTCGACGCCGAGGATGGCCGCCGAGCGCGGAATCAGCACCCCGATCATCGCGAGAAAGATCCACCGGATCGCTGGTCGTGCCGCGATCGGGTCCGCCAGTACAAGGTAGAACACGTAGAGAATTGGAATAAACAGCAGCAGTGGCAGCGGCGCGCGCCGATAGAGATCCTGGACGAGGATCTCCTGCAGTTTAGTCGTATTCGATGGATGAGAAATCATCGAGGCGGCACTCGTCGTCAATCCCGTGCTGCCGGCTCGCCTTCCCGACGTGTCGGTTGAAGAACGGTGTGGCGCTTATTCTAGGATGTCCGCAGACGTACTCAATGAGTAACCGTACGTATTACGCACGACTCCGACCCGGCTCTAGTATGCGTATGCACAAACGGAGAGAACCAGCAAACGAGCATGCCGGCAAGCCAGTCAGCCGGCCTAAGGAGATTCAGGGTTTCGCGGAAAGTGTCGGGAGACCATCCGGGCACGGCGAGCCGGAAGGGAACCACTAGCGTCGACAGTCGGTCAGGAGGCGTAACATGAACCAACAACGTCATCATCGCGGAACTCGCACCCCAGCAGACGATTCCGGTCTGCTCCAACTTGCGGGCCAGAAGCTGCTGCCGCAGCGCAGCCGCCGGATGCTGGAAGGGCTGCTCGGCCTGTGCCGTGCCTATCTGGAGCGGCCCCTTGTCGAGTCGTTGACCGAGTGCGAAAAGCAGCTCGTCCGCCTTGCCGACAAGCTGCCCGGCAAGGAGCACGACGCCTACTTCGATTCCGTGTTTGCGTTCAAACGCGGACGCGACGAGGTAGTTTCACGCTTCCTGAGCCACATTGAGGATTCGTTGGCGAGAATTGCTTCCGCGCCGCGCGAATCGACGAAGGGCGATGAACAGGCGAAACCCCAACTCGCCTTGACCGAGCAGGCGCAACTCGACGAGGCGCTCGTGCTTGAAGATATCGTCACGAAGGTCGAGGTGCGCGTGCGCGAGCCTCTGTACGCGCTCGGGCATCGCTTCGGCGTTCTCGCCGGTGTGAACCGATTCACCACGGAAGCGATGCCGCTTGGTCCACGCGCACTTCTGGACGGTCTGCGGTTCGCCGCAAAGGACTTGCACCTGCCGCTCGAACACCAGCTAGTGTTGTATCGCTGTTTCGAGCGCGTCCTGTTTGGCGAAATCGGGTCATTCTATCAGGCGATGAATAACCATTTCGTCGATTGTGGAGTCATTCGCTATCTGCATGAATTGCCGTCGCGCGGTGCGTCGGGCGCAACCGGTTCCGACGCCGCATCGCGCCGTGACTCGGATGCCGGCCGCGACAGTGGCTTCGCCGCCGAAAGATGCCTGGCGGACGAAGTTGCGCAATCTCCCGATCTGTTCGCCACGCTGCGCGCCGTGCTCGGCGAATGCCGTCGTGCGGAATTCCAGGTCGCCGGAGCGGCAGAGCTTCAGCGCGTGCTGGCCGTGCTTCAAGCGCGACAGCATGCACGTCTCGCCGGCGAGGCGTCCCTGCGCAGCGGTGAGCAGATCGTGCGCGAGATACTCGCGGCGCTTCGCGAAAATTCCGCGGCCGGACGCATGCCGCGTATCGACGATGAGTCCACCGACACGATCGAGCTGATCGCGATGCTGTTCGAATATCTGTCGCGCGGCGCGCCGAGCGGCGGGTTGACCCATCGCATGCTCGTCGCACTGCAACTACCGGTCATGCGTGTCGCACTCGAGGACAAGACCTTCTTTTCGAATGCGGCGCACCCTGTGCGCCGATTCCTGGACGAACTGATTGCGGCTACGCGGTTCTGTACCGACGAGGTCGTCGCGGATGCCGGGGCGACTCTCGAAAACGAACTGCTTCTTCTCGCCGATCGCATCGCGGACCAATACGACGGCGACACGCTCATGTTTGCCGACGCGCTCCAGGTCGTGCTGCAACAGGCAGGCACCCGCTCGCGCCGCTTCGAGGCTGTCGAACGACGTCACGTCGCCGCCGCCGAGGGGCACGAGCGCCTTGATATCGCCCGGGCCGAGGCGGCAGATGCGGTCGCCGAGCGAATCGCGAATCACAAATCCAGCGAGTTCATCCGCACGCTTCTCGAGCGCGCATGGGTCGACGCCCTGGCCGTCAGTGCGCTGCGCGAGGGCAGCCAGAGTACCGGCTATACGCGCCGCCTCGATGCGGTCGATCAGATTCTGGCACTCGACGTTCCCGAAGACGCGCGTGCCGTACCGATCGAAGTACGCGTGGAAATCGAGTCGGGCTTGATCCAGGCGGGTCTACACGAGGCCGACGTTCGGGCTATCTCGCGCCGGTTGTTCGCCGAGCCTGACAAGGACGACGAGCCGATTTCGCAGACCGAACTGGCGATCAAGCTGCGTCGCAGGCCTCGTTTTGGCACGCTGCAGGGTGGTGCGGCCGGATCGGTATCCGGACTGGCCGAAGATGATCAGGATGCGGCGATGAACCGCGAGGAATTGCAGGCCCTCGAGCGCGTTCGTGCGCTGCCGGTCGGTACTTGGCTCGAATTCCCTTCCGACGCGGGCGGAGACGGCGTCCGGTACAAGCTGTCGTGGCTGTCGAATGCAACCGGACGTTGCTTGTTGATCAGCAGACGCGGCGTCGCGGAGCAGTGTTCTTTGCACGATCTGGCGCGTAAATTGGCGAGCGAAAAGGCCCAGATCGTCGATTTCGACGAAGCACCCGCCGTCAATCGCGCTTGGTCGGCGATCTCGGATATGCTGAAGCACTACTCGGCTCACCGGCAAGGTTTCTACCTCGGCGTGAAAGTCGTCGAGGACCGTGACGCCGTGCCGGAAAAAACGCCGATTGTGCCGTTGCGGCCAACACCCTCGCGAACGCTGCTTCTTGTCGACGACGAAGAGAACATCCTGCGTGCATTGTCCCGCACGCTGCGTGCGGACGGCTATCGAATCCTGACGGCGGGCAATGCGACCGAGGCGCTCGAGGTTCTCCGCACCCACGAAGTGAATGTCGTGGTTTCCGACCAGCGAATGCCCGGGATCACCGGGACCGATTTCCTGGCGACGGTCAAGGATCAGTTCCCGGACGTGCTGCGCATCCTGTTGAGCGGCTACTCCGACGCCGCGACCATCACCAATGCCATCAACCGGGGAACCATTTACAAATTCCTCACGAAACCCTGGAACGACGAAGAGCTCCGGCTCGAAATCGGCAACGCGTTCCGCGCCTGCGAGCAGCACGTGAATGATAGTTTCGCTTGAGTATCTGTTCGCGAGCTCGGTCGAGCACGGAATCGGACGGAGGCCGGATGCACTTGCGAGCAGCCCTTGCCGGCGCGATCTTATCGGAAAACCCGCGGCGTGTACGCGATCGATTTGGCGGGTTGCGTTGATGGGCATTCATGTATGCTGTACTGAACGAGGCGCATCGGCGACCGATCGATGAGAGATTCGTGCGCTAGAGCATTAGTCAATTTGCCGGATATGCGGCGAGCCGGGTTGGTGGCGCGGCTCGTGGACGCGACGACGCCGCAGGCGATCGGCGCGGAAATTGTACGTATATTCGAGGGCATCCCAACATGCCGCAAAGCGCGCGTGCTCTGGAACCTCGCCGAAACCGAGGAACCGCAATCCGAACCACCGTCACGCCCGGAACCCGGCGAACTCGCGCTCGCCCGAGCGGCCGCCGCGCACCCGGGCGGACCTTCAAGTGAAGGCAGGAGCGTAGCGTTTCCGCTCGTCGCAGAGCATGGCCGCTCCGCGATTCTACTGCTCGAAGCGAACACGCTGGACGACGCGCATCGCCTCGTGGCAGAGCACCGCGCACAGCTGGCGGCCGCAGGCCGGCACCTGCAAAGTGCGCTCGAGCTTGCCGATCTGCGCGAGGCGTTGCTGCGTCTGGAGCGATCAGAGAATCTCCAGCGTGCGTTGTTCGCCATCTCCGAACTGGCCAGCTCCGATCGCGACATGCATGAGATGCTGCGCGGAGTCCATGCGATCGTCGCGGGTCTGATGTACGCAGAAAATTTCTTCATCGTGCGCTACGACGCCGATGCAGACAGTTTGCGGTTTCTGTATTACGCCGACGTGATGGACCCCGAACCGCCGGACAGCGAAACCGACATACCACTGCAGGCGCGCGAGCATTCGCTTACCTGGTATCTGCTGCGCGATGGCAAGCCGTTGCGCGGCGCCACCCCGGAATTGCGCAGTCAGGTGTCCGGCCCGCTCGCCATCTTCGGGCCGGACAGCGATGATTGGCTTGGTGTGCCGATGCTTCGCGAAGGGCGCGGGGTCGGAGCGGTGGTCGTACAAAGCTACGATCGCGGCATTCGCTTCACCAATGAAGACCAGGCGCTGCTGGAGTTCGTCAGCAGCCATATTCTAACCGCGCTGGAACGCAAGCAGGGCAAGCAGCTGCTGGAGCAGCACGTCCGCGAGCGCACCGCAGAGCTCGCCGAAGCGAACCAGGTGCTCAAGCGCGAGATCAGCGAACGGCAGCGCGCCGAGCGCCTGCAGAGCGCGCTGTTCCAGATCGCCCAGCTCGCCACCTCCGACATCAACCAACTCGAGTTCTATCAGCGCACACATCGCATTGTCGGTACCTTGATCAATGCCGAGAACTTCTACATCGCGCTGCTGAGCGCGGATCGCGCGAATCTGGAATTCGCCTACTACGTCGACAAGATCGAACAGAGCCCCCCTGCGCGGCCGCTCGGCGCGGGTTTGAGCGAATACGTCCTCCAACACGGCAAGGCGCTGCTGCGCCGCGCCGACATCCTCGAGCTGGTGCGGGAAGGCGTCCTGGATCCGGACTTAGCTGTTTCATCCGGCCAGGCGGACGCCTGCTGGCTCGGCGTCCCGCTCGTCGTCGATGGGAGCAACATCGGGCTGGTCTCGGTGCAAAGCATCGAAGACGAAAATGCATACGAAAACGCCGACATGGAACTCCTGGGCTTCGTCGCGAGCCAGATCGCGAACAGCCTGCAGCGCCGGTGGGCGGCCGATTCGCTTCGCGAGGCATACGCTCAACTCCAGCAGCGCGTCGGAGAACGGACGCGAGAGCTGCATGCGCGGAATGCGGAGCTCGAGATCGCCTATGCGAAACTCAAGAACGCACAGGAACAGGCGATACAGTCGGAGAAATTGGCGTCGATAGGCCAGCTTGCAGCAGGCGTCGCGCACGAGATCAACAATCCGATCGGCTACGTCAGTTCCAATCTCGCAACATTGCAGGATTACATGGCAAAGCTGCTCGGCGCGGTCGATGCGTATGCGGCGCAGGCAAAGGCGCGCGACAAGGACGCAGCACTCGAAAGCGAACGAATCCGCCGCGACGCCGAGATCGATTTCCTGTCGACAGACGCGCCGCAGTTGATCCGCGAGTCGCGCGAAGGAATCGACCGCGTCTGCAAGATCGTGCGCGACCTGAAAGATTTTTCGCGGCGCGACCGAAGCGAAGCGTGGGTAAACGCCGACGTGCATCAGGGACTCGAGTCGACTTTGAACATTGTTTCCAACCAGATCAAGTACAAGGCCCAGATCGTGAAGACATTCGGCGACCTGCCGCTGATCGAATGCCTTCCTTCGGAA
>DATIVQ010000092.1:0-5777 GCA_035465735.1 Rudaea sp. | reverse complement strand
GATGCCGGCGAGCACCTGTTCCAGCGGCGTGGCGACGAGGTTCTCGACGTCGTGCACATCGGCGCCGGGAAACGGCACGATGACGTTCGCCATGGTCACGTCGATCTGCGGTTCTTCCTCGCGCGGCGTGATCAGCATCGCTGCAATGCCGAGCAGCAAAGCCGTCATGGCCAGGATCGGCGTCAACGGGTGCTGCTGGAACGTGCGCGCGATGCGCCCGGAAAAACCGAGTCGCGTCTCGCTCACCTTGGCGCTCCTTGCGCGTGCGCGGTCGCGAGCCAGCGTGCGGCGGCGACCGGATCGCGCGCCACGCGCTCGCCGGCCGCGAGGCCGGCCAGCACCTCGACATCGTCGCCGCTGCGATTGCCCAGGCGCACCAGGCGCAAGGCGACGCGATGGTCGCTGCCGATCACATATACGCCGTCGATCTCGCCGCGCTGCGCCAACGCGGCGGCAGGCACCAGAATCCGTTGCGCATCGCCAACCGCAAACGCGACCTTGACCGTCATGCCCGGCCACAACCCGGCGGTGCCGGCCGGAACGCCGACGCGCACGCGGAACGTATGCGTCGCGGGATCCGCGGTCGGCAGCACCGTGACGTAGGCTGCCGGCACCCGTCTCGCGCCACCATCCAGCAGCAGCGTGGCTGCGCCATGCGCGCGTATCGCATCGACCGCGCTTTGCGGCACCGAGACCTCGGCGCGCAGCGCATCGAGCGCGGCGATGGCGATGAGCGCTTGCGGTTGTGGCGGCCCGGACTGCACGGCCTGGCCAACCTCGACGAAGCGTTGCGTGACGACACCGTCGAACGGCGCGCGCACCACGGTGTAGTCTGCCTGCTGGCCGGCGCTGCGCAGTTGCGCTTCGGCCGAAGCCAACGATGCCTGCGCCGCATCGCGCTGGGCGGTCGCGGCATCGAGCTCGGCGCGGGAGACGAGCTTGCGCGCGTAGATGTCGTCGATGCGCCGGTAGTTCGCCTCGGCCTGGATGGCATTGGCGCGCGCGGCGGCCACGGCCGCTTGCGCGCTGCGCCGGGCCGAATCCTGTTCGATCGCGGTGAAGCGCACCAGCACGTCGCCCTGCCTGACACGGTCGCCGATTTCCACCGGCAATTCCGCGACGCGTGCATTGGTCTGTGCAGCCAGCGTCGTTTCGTTGACGGCATCGACGATGCCATCCCAGGCCTGCTCGCGCGGACCCTGCGCATTGGCGACGACGAAGGATTCCAGCGGCGGCGGCGCAGCAGGCTGCGGCGGCGCCGGTTGCCGACCACACGCGGCCAGCAGAACGGCTGCCGCGAGCGGAACGGCCCAGCGGCGCGCCTTTGTCGCGGGCAGGCTACGCATCAGGCTGCCTCGTCGATCATCTTGCGCGTGGCGGCGTCGACCTCGGCCGCGACCGCCGCAAGCTTCGGGTCGTTCGACAACATCGCCAGCATTTCGCGCGGGGCGATCATGCCGAGCCTGGTCCTGCCGTCCTCGGTGTAGACCGAGATCCGGCATGGCAACGCCGTGTTCATGCGCAGGTCGGTCGCCAGGACCGCGGCGGCATGGCGCGGGCTGCACACCTCGAACACCTTGCATTCGCCCGCGAATTCCTGGCCTTTGCTGCGCAGCGTGTTGCCCAGGTCATGCACGTGCAGCACGCCGAACTGGTGGCGCTTGACCGCGGCGTCGAGGTCTTCGACGGCCTTGGCGAACGGCTTTTTGGAATCGACGATGTAATACATGGTGATCTCCGTGGAATGGCGGGGCCGTCCTAATTCGGGAAAGCGGTGCCGGGCGCCACGCCGGCCTTGCGCAGGATCTTCGCCAGCGGACAGAAGCCGGTGAACGAGGCCTGCAGCAGGTTCACGCCGACGAAAAGCGCCAGCAGCAACCACCACGGCGAGAAAAAGTGGGCGAGCAGCACGCTGACGATGACCATGCTGCCGGCGAAGCGCATTACCAAGCGATCGATATTCATGACATTCACCTCCGGGTGTCTGGGAATTACTGCTGGATCATGTGGCGGAGACGGCCTTGCGGCCGCCCCAGGGAAGCATGCGTAACAGCGTGTTGTCGCGCATGAAATAGTGGTGGTACAGGGCAGCCGCGGCATGCAGGCCGATGAGGTAGTAGCCGATGTTGCCGATGGTTTCGTGGATTTCCTGGAAGTCGTGGCCCAGCGCCTTATCTGGCGCCACCAGTGCCGGCAGCTCCAGTCCGAAAAACGGAATGGCATTGCCCTTCGCGCTCAACATCAGCCAGCCGAGCAAGGGCATCGCGATCAGGAACGCGTACAGGGCCAGATGCATCGCCGCAGCAAGCAGGTGTTGCCAGGACGGTGGCGCCGGCGTGATCGGCGGCACGCGAAACACCAGCCGCGACGCCATGCGCACGAAAACAAGGGCGAACACGATCAGGCCCAGCATGGAATGCCAGCTTTTCATCGCTTCGCGCGGATCGCTGCCTTTCGGATACAGGTCGCGCAATTCGATCAGGGCATAGACGGCAATCAACAGCAGCAACGTCAGCCAGTGCATGGCGATTGACAGCAAGTCGTAACGGGCGCGGGTGTTCATGTAATTCATCGTCATCTCCGGATCGAAGTCAGGCAAGGTCTTCCGCTGGCGCCCTCGCGTCGTTCAACGCGTGCCGGCGTCGGATTTGAGGCGATCGATCCCGAGCATCTTCATGATCGACTTTTCGTAGAACGGCTCGGTGTTGCCCGAGCGCATCTTGGCCAGGTGATACTTCTCGAAGGCAATCTTGGCCACGTGCACCCACTTGCCGACCTTGGTCCAGGTGACATTGCGCGGCGGAATCTGCGGCAGCGCGACGAAGGCGGCGCCGGTGTCGCCGAAATCGGCCAGGCACACCGCATTCCACGTCGCTTCCGCCGTCGCCGGCTTGCCCTCGAGGTCAGCCGCGATATTGGCGGCGATCGTGCTGACCATCGACTCGATCATGAAGCCGGTCTTGGGCGCGCCGGTCGGCACCGGCGTCGCCTCGACCGGCGGAATGGCCACGCACACGCCCGCCGAGAAGATGTTGCGGAACTTCGGGTTGCGCTGGTTCTTGTCGATGAGCACGAACCCGCGCGGATTGACCAGACCCTCGATGCCGCGCACGGCGTCGACGCCGGTGAAGGCCGGGATGACCATTGCATAAGCGAACGGCAACGCGTGCTGCTGCGCCACCTGCCCTTTCGCGTCCAGTTCCTCGACCGTCATTTCGCCGCTGGTCACCGACTTGATGCGCGCGTTGGTGATCCAGCGGATGTGGCGCTGGCGCATTTCGGATTCGAGCAGTCCCTTGGAATCGCCGACGCCACCCAAGCCCATGTGGCCGATGTACGGCTCGCTCGTGACATAGGTCATCGGCACGCGGTCGCGCAACTTGCGCTTGCGCAGGTCGGCATCGATGATCATCGCGGTTTCGTAGGCCGGGCCGAAGCAACTCGCGCCCGGCGCCGCGCCGACCACGACCGGGCCCGGGTTGTCGAGAAATTTCTGGTACTGCGCCCACGCGCGCTCGGCGTGCGGCGTCGTGCACACCGATTGCGTATGGCCTTCCGGGCCCAGCCCCGGAATCTCGTCGAAGGCCAGGCGCGGGCCGGTCGTGATCGCAAGGCAGTCGTAAGCGAAGCTCTTGCCGCCGACCGTTTCCACGCGGTTTTCTTCGGGATGCACTTTCGCGGCCGGCTCGCCGACGAAATCGATTTCGTGCTTGGCCAGCGACGCAGCCGCGTCGATGACGATGTCCGCCGCCTTGCGCGTACCGAAAGCAACCCATGGATTCGAAGGAGTGAACGAGAAGCGCGGACCGTCGCCAATCACGGTAATGCGATGGCCGCCGCCGAGCCGATGCCGCAATTCATAGGCGAGGGCCATGCCGCCGATGCCAGCGCCCAATATCACGATGTTTGCCATAGTCCTACCCTCCTGGATGCCGGTCGCAAAATTGGCTTGCGTCGCCCGTTGCCGCCGTCATGGAATATCAACCCTTGCTAATTTAGCATCATCTAAATTAGAATTCAATCATGATATCCATGTCCGGCCAATGCTCATAGATTCCTCCAGTGGTGGGGGGCACACAATGACGAAGATCAATATTCAAGTCCCGGGCGCGGCCGCGATGACGGCGCACGCGGATTCGGCATCGCAGCTGCTCAAATCCCTGGCCAACGCGCAACGCCTGCGCATCCTGTGCCTGCTGGCCGGCGGCGAACGCAGCGTTGGCGAGCTCAACGAATTGCTGGATCTGAGCCAGTCGGCGCTGTCGCAGCACCTGGCGCGCTTGCGCGACGATGGCCTGGTGACGACGCGCCGCGAGGCGCAGACGATCCACTACCGGCTGGCCAGCGGACCGGCCAAGCGCCTGATCAAGACCCTGCACGGCATCTATTGCACATCTCCCCGGCGCGCCGATACAGCGCGCTGAGAATCACGGCTCGCCGAGCCGGTTCAGCGGAAGCTTCAAATAGCGCACACCGTCGGCATCGGGTTCGGGCAGGCGCCCGCCGCGGATGTTGACCTGCAAGGCCGGCAGGATCAGTCGCGGTACCGGAAGCGTCGCATCGCGCGCGGTGCGCAGCGCCACGTAGTCGGATGCGCTCGCGCCAGCGCGGGCATGCGGATTGTCTTCGCGTTGCGCACGGATGGACGTCTGCGCCATGGGCGTGCGCGAATCCGGCGGATAGTCGTGGCAAAGGAACAGGCGCGTATCCGGCGGCAGCGCCAGAATCCGCTGGATCGAGGCGTACAGTTGCGCGGCGTCGCCGCCGGGGAAATCCGTGCGCGCACTGCCGGTTTCCGGCGCGAACAGCGTGTCGCCGATGAAAGCCGCGTCGCCGATGAGATAGGTCACGCTGTCGCCGGTGTGGCCGGGTGTCGACAGCACGCGGCATTGCACGGTGCCGATCTCGAACCGGTCGCCATCGTCGAACAAGCGGTCGAACTGGCGGCCGTCGGCGACGAACTCGTCGCCCAGCCCGAACACCTTCTTGAAATGCGCCTGCACGCCGATGATGCCGCGGCCGATGGCGAGCCTGGCGCCGAGCGCATCGCGCAGATAGCCGCCCGCACTCAGGTGGTCGGCGTGGGCGTGGGTTTCCAGGATCCACGCCACCTGCAGATTCCGGCCGCGCGCGAACTCCAGTACCGCATCCGCGGAAACCGTCGAAGTCCGCGCCGCGGCCGCGTCGTAGTCGAGGACCGGATCGACGATCGCCGCCGCGCCGCCGTCGCGGTCGTAGACGACGTGCGTGAACGTGTTGGTGTCCTTGTGGAAAAAGCTTTCCACCAACGGGGCGGGATTCGACTCGGTCATGCGCAGCATCCGGGATTAACGATGCCGCATTGTGCTACGAATTGCGCGAATCCTGGAACCGTTGAAGAACCGCTGCGAGCGAGGACAGATCGGGCGTCGCCAGCGCGCAGGAGCCGGAGTTTACTTGTGCGTAAATGAGGACTCCGAGCACTGTCGGCACGCGAGATGTCGAGCGCAGCAGGTTATTCAATGGTTCCCCAGCTTTGGCATCACCGGCTCGGCAGTGACATCGCCCTTTCGGCGCGGCGTCTGCAACGGCTTGCCAGTGACCGCGAACCAGACGCTCTCGGCGATGTTGGTGGCATGATCGCCGATCCGCTCGATGTTCTTGGCCATGAACAGCAGGTGCGTGCACGAGGTGATGCTGCGCGGGTCTTCCATCATGTAGGTGAGCAACTCGCGGAACAGGCCGGTGTAGGCGTCGTCCAGTTCCACATCCTCGTTCCAGACTTCGTGCGCCTTTTC
>DATIVQ010000091.1:0-3827 GCA_035465735.1 Rudaea sp. | reverse complement strand
GTACTGGCCGAACTGCGCGGCATCACCGCCGGCGAGGTTCTTCTGCGCGAACGCGATGTACTTCTTCGCGATGTCGGCGATGCCCTGTTTCGCGGCCTTGTTGCGCGGGTCCAGACGCAGCGCGAAGCGGAAGCGGTCGAGTGCATTGTCGCCGGCAGGCATGGTCAGGCGTTGCTGCGTCAAATCGACCTGACCCATGCGCAACGCGTCCACGAGCGGATCAACCACGGTCGGGAATTCCTCCGCGGGCTGCGGCGGAGTGCCCATGTTCTGTGCATCGCCGGCATCGATGCTGTCCATCGCCGTCATCGGCGGCGTCGCGGGAACGGACACGGGTGAAGGCGTCGATGCGCTTGCCGGCATGGCCGCTGCCGCTCGCGGTGCCGAGGGTGCCACGGCCACCGGTTCCGGCGCCGGCGGCGGATTGCCGCGGCGTGCAACCAGGGCGAATGCGATCAAGGCAATGCCGGCGACGACGACGGCCGCCGGCCACCAGCGCAGCCACTCACGCGCGGCGTTGTGCGGCACTGCTTCAACGGCTGCCGGCGCGGGCGCCGCTGGCGGGCGCAAATTGCGCGCGGTCGCCGCCTCGTCCGTCTCGGCCTTGCGCGCGATCGGCCGCGTGGCCGGCTCCTCGCGCACAGGCTTCATCGCCACCGTCGCGCGTTCTGCCAGAGGCACCGTTGCCGGCGTGGCGGCGTCTTCGCGATACAGCGCCGCATACTGCGGCGCGACGCCGGCCAGCGCATCGAGGAATTGCTCGGTATCGGCGTAGCGATCCTTTGGTTCCTTGGCCAGCGCGCGATCGATCAGGCCCTGCCAGTGCGCATGCTCGGCGGGCAGGCGCGGAATCGGCTCGAACACGTGGGCATAGGCGACGGCGAAACCATCGGCACCATCGTAGGGCGGCTTGCGCGCGAGTCCGAAATAGGCGAGCACGCCGAGGCTGTAGATGTCCGACCGCGCATCCACGTCGCCGCCACGCGCCTGCTCCGGGCTCATGTAATGACTGGTACCGACGGAAAATCCGCTGCTGGTGATGTGACCGCCGGTGACCGTGGCCAGGGCGATGCCGAAATCGGTCAGCACCGGATTGCCGCTCGCGTCGTAGAGCACGTTGCCTGGAGCGACGTCGCGGTGCACGTAGCCGCGCTGGTGCGCATAGCCCAAGGCACGCGCCACGCCGGCCATGGTGAGTACGAGGTCGCGTTCGTCGATGCCGCGGTTGACGCGCGAAGCGAAGTCGCCGCCCGGCAGGTATTGCATCGAGAAATAATGCAGTTGCGCCGGCGTCACGCCGACGTCGTACACGGCGACGATGTTCGGATGCGCGAGCGAGGCGAGCATGCGCGCTTCCTGCAGGAAGCGCTTGGAAAACGCGGGATCAGCCGCCAGCGCCGGCGCCATGACCTTGAGCGCGACCTCGCGCTCGAGCGAGGTCTGCACCGCCAGATGCACACTGGCCATGCCGCCAACGCCGATCTCTCGCTTGATCTGATAGCCGGGAACCTCGATCACACACCGTTCTCGCCGCAGATGTCGAAGCGGCATTGTAGCGAATTCGGCGTGTGCGGCGCGCGGAACGCACTCACACTTGTATTGCCGTCGGCCCGCCCGCACACTCGCGCCATGCTCGAATCATTGTTGCCGATGGTCCTCGTACTCGCCGCTTTCTGGCTGTGGCAGAACGCCTTGCGTGCCCGCGAACGCGCGCGTGAGCTGGCGCGTGCCCTGTGTGCGCGCGCCGGCGTGCAACTGCTGGACGAAACGGTGGCCGTTCGCCGTCTGCGTCTGCGCCGCGTTCCCGGCGAAGGCCTGCGCCTGGAGCGCTGTTACGGCTTCGAGATCAGCCTCGACGGCGCCGATCGCCGCCACGGGAGCCTGAACCTGCTCGCCGACGAGATCGCCTCGTGGGACTTGCCGGTCACGGCGCCGGAAACGCCGGTCGCGGGCAACGTGATCGAAATGCGTCCTTCGCGAACTACCAACTGAGTCTGATGAGTCTTACTTGACGACGCGAAGGTGATTGCCTTTTTTCGGCGCGGCGGTCGCGGCCGCGACGTCCGCCGGTGGCTGCGGCGGAGCGTTTTCCGCCGGGAACATCATGCCCTGCCCGTTTTCGTGTGCGTAAATCGCCAAGATCGCGTGCATCGGCGCCTCGACGCTGCGGCTGACACCGGAGAAGCGCGCCATGAAACGCACCCGGTCCATGCCCAACTCCAGTTGCGCCACCGCGCGCGCAGCCACGTTGAGCACGACGCGTCCGTCCTTGACCGCACTTTGCGGCACATCGACGCCCGGCGCGGCCGCATCGACCAGGATGTACGGGGTCAGGCCATTGTCGCTGATCCAGTCGTACATCGCCCGCAGCAGGTAGGGGCGGTTGGATGTCATGCCGACCGTGCTCATGGCTCGCGCAACAGTTTTTCTTCCGGCGTCAGGCTGCGGGTGAAGCCCGGGTTGCGGAAGATGCGCTCGCCGTAGTCGATGATGACGTGCGCCTCGCGCGGCAAAGCCACGCCCAGGTTCGGCAGACGCCAGATCAGCGGCGCCAGCGCGCAATCCGCGAGCGAGAGTTCGGGGTTGAGGAAGAACTTGGACGCCTTGAACAGCGGCACCGCCGCAATGAGGGCTTCGCGCAGGCGCTTGCGCGCGGTTTCGGCCGGGCGTCCGCCGGCCTGGATCTGCGCGACGAATGGCAACCAGTCACGCTCGATGCGCACGGTGGCCAGGCGCAGGCGCGCACGCGAGAGCGGATCGACCGGCATCAGCGGCGGATGCGGATAGCGCTCGTCAAGATATTCGCAGATCACGCCGGTGTCGTAGAGCACGAGGTCGCGATCGACCAGGGTCGGCACCGAGTTGTAGGGATTCAAATCGAGCAGGTCTTCCGGCGGATTCTTGGCCGTGACCGGGACCAGGTCGTAGACCACGCCTTTGGCCGCCAGCACCAGGCGCACGCGATGGCACTGCGCGTCGTCGTTCGACGAATACAGGGTCAAAACGGTGCGCGATCGTTGACTCAACGCCATGACACGGTCCCTCACGTCCCCTCGGGCAATTCGGCGCCGGAATCGCTCGGCCCCTCGTCTGAATGTACACCCGAGTGCGGGAATCGACTAGCCCCGCCTGGCGTTTCCGGCGAGCCGCCGATCCCGGCTGCTCGCCCGACGCCTCAATGCACGTCTTTCCAATACTCGTGCTTGAGCAGGTACGCCAGCAGGGTGAAGAAGGCGAGGTAAAACAGCACCCACACGCCGATTGCATGGCGCTGCAGCGCGGCCGGCTCGCTCGCGTATTCGAGGAAGGCGGTCAGGTCGCGCACGGTGTCGTCGTACTCGGCGGGGGTGAGCTTACCCGGCGTGGACAAGTCGAGCTTCTCGACCGCGGGTTCTGCGCCGGCCTTGGCCGGCGCGTAGACCGGGGCCTGCACGCCCTGCAGCTCCCACAGCGGGAACGGCATGGACACGTTCGGGAACAGGGTGTTGTTCCAGCCGGTTGGCCGGCTCGGGTCGACGTAGAACGACTTCAGGTAGGTGTAGACCCAGTCGGCGCCCTTGGCGCGCACTTCCAGCGACAGATCGGGAGGCGCCTTGCCAAACCACTGTGCGGCCTGCTCCTCCGGCATGGCCGACACCGCCAAGTCGCCGATCTTCGCGCCGGCGGTGGCAAAGTCCTTGAGAACTTCGTCGTCGGTCAGTTGCAAATCCTGCGCGATGCGCGAATAGCGCATGTACTTGAGCGAATGGCAGCCGGAACAATAATTGAAGAATGTGCGTGCGCCGCTTTGCAGCGAGGCGATGTTCGTGACGCGTGCGCCCGACTCT
>DATIVQ010000090.1:0-14295 GCA_035465735.1 Rudaea sp. | reverse complement strand
CGTGCACAGCGGCAATTTCAGCGGCACGCTCACCGGCCGCGTCCTCGGTCCGGCCGACCCGCTCGGCAATGGCCCGAACTGGACCAGCGTCGATCTGGGCATTTCCTGGCGTGCGCCGTGGCGTGGCGTCTTCAGCGTCGGTGCGCAGAACCTGTGGTCCAGCGGCACGCCGCCGCTGCTCGCGGATCCCACGCACGAGACCGACCCGAGCCAGGCGCGCGTGCCCTACGTGCAATACCATCAGGATTTGTAACTTCACCTGCGCTTCGGCTTGCGGCGCGCCGCGCTGACCGTTGCGCGCGCCTCGCATGACCGCATCCTCCGAACGCCACTGGAACCGCGCACAGCGCTATCTGGCCGAAGGTAACCTCGACGCCGCGCGCACCGTGCTCGAATCCTTCGTAGCGCACAATCCGCAGCACACCCACGCACATCTGATCCTCGGCGACATCGCCTGGCAGGACGGTCGCGTGCGCGATTCCGCGCGCCACGCGCACATGGCCGCCAGCACCATGCCGGCCGATCCGGAAATCATCGTTGCGGTCTCCGCGGCGCTGCTGCGCGCGGGCGAAGTCGTGGCTACGCGCGCGTGCCTGGTGCATCCGGCACTTGCCGCGACCCGGTCGATTCCCGTGATTCTCCAAATCGCCGGCCAGCGCGGCATGCTCAACGAGAACGCCGAGGCACTGGCGCAATTCGATCGGGCCGTCGCCGCCGGTGCCGACGGATCGGACCTGCGCTTCCAACGCGGTGCACAGCTCATCTTCAACGGTCGCCTGGCCGAAGCCGAGCGCGAATTGCGCGAATGCGTGCGCCAGAATCCACGCCACGGCCGCGCCTGGCAGGAGCTGTCGCGCCTTCGCAAGCAGACTCCAGGCGATAACCATCTGGACGAACTCGCACGCGTGACGGCCTTGGTACAACCGGGCAGTTACGAACATGCCTCGATCGAATTCGCCCGCTACAAAGAACTCGAAGACCTTGGTCGCGACGATGAGGCGTGGACGGCCTTGGCCCACGGCAATGCCTTGATGTACGCGCGCCACCAGCACGATCCGGCCCACACCGAACGCCTTTTCGCCAATCTCGCGCGCGTTTGCGACGCCGGATTCCTCAAGCCCGCGGAAGTCGTTCATTCCGGACCGCAGCCGATCTTCATCATCGGCATGCCACGCTCGGGCACGACAGTGCTCGATCGCCTGCTCGGCAACCATACGCAAATCGCCTCGGTCGGCGAACTGGACGATTTCGGCAGGCAGGTGCGCTGGGCCGCCGACCATATCGCCACGCTCGACGATACGATCATCGAGCGTTTGCCGCGCATGGATTTTTCCGAACTGGGCCGACGTTATCTTGAGCAGACGCAATGGCGGGCGGGCGGCAAACCTTTCTATACCGACAAGCTGCCGCGAAACTGGATGCTGGCCGGCATCATCGCCCGCGCCCTGCCGCAGGCGCGCATACTGCACATGGTGCGCGACCCGATGGACGTGTGCTTTTCCAATTACCGGGCACTGTTCGCCGACGCCTTCGCCCACATTTACGACCTGGAGGCGCTCGCCTCGCACTATCGCGTCTACCGGCGCATGATGGCGCACTGGCACTCGGCCATGCCCGGACGCATCCTCGACGTGGCCTACGCCGACCTTGTCCAGGATCCCGATGCGACCCTGCGGCGGGCGCTTGCCTTTTGCGGTCTTCCCTGGGAAGACGGCTGCGCCGACCTCACCCGCAACCGCAGCGCGGTCAACACCCTCAGCGCCGCCCAGGTCCGCGAGCCGGTACACCGGCGATTCGTCGATTCCTGGAGGCGCTACGAGAAGCAGCTTGCCCCGCTTGCACGCGCCTTGGAACAGCCCGATTGACCTCGAATCCGGGACTCGCGGAAACCGCGCAAACGACGCCTTATCCGTGGAATTTCAAGAAGTTGTAAAGGAATCCGCGCAGGGATTCCCATGTTAAGCAAATGTTGCTACTATCGACCGCTGCCAAGGCCTTAGTTGTGCGGTTTTTTGGCTGTTTTCCAGGAAGGATTTTGTCCCGAAACGTTGTATATAACCCTGACGTTGGAGAGTGTAATGAGACTCGACGTGAATAAGCTTTCATCGGCGGTTCGCCTGGCGTTGACGCTGGGCACGGTGGCCGCCGCCGGCACCCTGACCGCAAATGCCCAGGATACCGGCAATACCACCAGCACCAACCAGAAGAGCCAGGCCCTCGAAACCATCGTGGTGACTGGCTCCAACATCCGCCGCGTGGACATCGAGACGGCCAATCCGGTCGTCACCATCGACCAGGCGGCGATCCAGAACACCGGTAAGCTGACCCTCGGCGACGTGGTGCAAAGCCTGCCGGCCGCCATGAACGGAACCAATCCGACCGTCAACAACGGCGGCGGCAGCGGTTCGTCCACGATCAGCCTGCGCGGCCTCGGCACGCAGCGCACCCTGATTCTGGTCGACGGCCAACGTGTCCTCAACCGCGACATCAACTCGATTCCGGTTGCCGCGGTCGAGCGCATCGAAGTGCTGACCACCGGCGCTTCGGCGGTGTACGGCTCCGACGCCATCGGCGGCGTCGTCAACGTCATCCTCAAGAAGAATTACCAGGGCGCGGAGTTCTCCGCCGATTACGGTATTTCCGATCACGACGACGGCCAGCGCCAAGGCTACCACTTCATCTTCGGCCAGACGTCCGACAAGGGCAGCATCATGGCTGGCGTCGACTACAACAAGTACGACAGCGTGCTGCAGGGCAACCGCAAGTTCTCCGAAAACGCGGTTTCGATCTACGGCACCACCGGTACGCCGCCGTTCTCGTACGTTGGCGGTTCCAGCTTCCCGCAGTTTGGCAACATCCAGCTGCCACCAGGCGATCTGCGCACCGCGTACGGTTGCAGCCGCGTCGCCCGCAATGCGGACGCCAGCGGCGCCAATGCATTGACCGACTATCACTGCTTCACCAACAACGACAAGTACAACTACGCCACGGTCAACCTGCTGATGACGCCGCAGGAGCGCACCAGCGCCTTCGTCAGCGGCACGTACCATCTGACGGATAACGTTGATTTCTACTTCACCGGCGTCCACAACAAGACCAGTTCGGGCTTCCAGCTCGCGCCGTCATTGTACGGCTCGCTGTACGGTGCACAGATCTCGCAGTACAGCATGTACAACCCGTTCGGCGTGGATTTCAACTCGAACGGCGGCTACGACTTCCGCCTGCGCCTGGTCGCCGCCGGCAACCGCGCGCTGCGTTCCAACAACATCACCGACCAGGTCAGCACCGGCTTCAAGGGCCACTTCGGCATCATGAACCAGGACTGGAACTGGGAATTGGGCTTCAACTATGGCCACACCTCCACCACCGACGCCACCCTCGGCCTGCCCGACCTGAACAAACTGAACCAGGCGACGGGCCCGTCCATGCTGGTCAATGGCGTGCCGACCTGCGTGGGTACGCCGGGCGACCCGACCACGGCCATCGCGGGCTGCGTGCCGTTCAATCCGTTCAACAGCAGCACCCCGGATCAGAAGGCGATTCTCGCAACCATCGCTTCACCGGCCCTGACCAACGCCTGGTCCCAGGAAAAAGTGGCGCACTTGGACTTCAACGGCGGCGTGTTCGACCTGCCTGCCGGTACCGCCCAGCTCGCCGTCGGCGGCAGCTACCGCAAGGAGTACACCAACAGCGTGGTCGATTCGACCCTGTTGATCAATCCGGCTACGGGCAACTGTACGCTGGGTAGCCAGTGCTCCTCGAACCTGCAAGGTTCATACAACGTCAAGGAAGCGTACGGCGAATTGTTCGTGCCGGTGCTCAAGGACATGCCGTTCGTCAACTCCCTGAACGTCACCCTGAGCGATCGCTATTCGAAGTACAACACCTTCGGCAGCACCAATAACGCCGCTCTCAGCGTCGAATGGAAGCCGATCGACGACCTGCTGCTGCGCGCCAACTACAACAAGGTGTTCCGCGCCCCGACGATCGGTGATCTCTTCGGCAACCCGATCAGCGACGCACCGAAACTCAGCTCCGATCCGTGCACGTATGCGGGCAGCGGCACCAATCCGAACGCGAGCAACCCGGCGTGCGTTGGCGTGCCGGCAACCGGTCCGTTCACCAATACCGACGTGCAGCTTGGCCAGCAGATCAAGGGCATTGCGTCCGGCTCCGCCTACGCGGGCTTCCCGCTGGGGCCGGAGAAGGGCGCGACGTTCAACTGGGGCTTTGTCTACTCGCCGCATTGGGTCGATGGTCTCTCGCTCAGCGCCGACCTCTGGCGCGTTTACCTGAACGACACCATCACCAGCGTCGGCGCTCAGGCTGTGCTCAACAACTGCTTCGCCGGTCAGTTGGCGTACTGTCCGCTGATCACGCGTTTCGGCGCCAATAGCACACAGCCCGGCCAGATCAACCAGATTCTCGAGCCGACCGCCAATTTGGGTCGCATGGACGCCAAGGGTGCCGACTTCTCGATCAAGTACCGCCTGCCGCAGTTCAGTTTCGGCCAGTTCTCGGTCGGTCTGGATGCCACTTACCTGGCCCAGTTCAACCAGGAGTCGGGCGGCATCGTCTATCACGACGCGGGCCATCTGCTGAACTTCGGTAGCGGTGCGCAAGCCGCTTGCCCGGATCTCGGCGGCGGCGTGTGCCTGTTCCCGCGTTGGCGCGCACTGGGTTCCATCAACTGGAACCTGGGTTCGTGGGATGCATCCTGGCGCATGCGCTACATCGGCAAGTTCCGGATGGGTTCGAAGTCTCCGTCGCAGGATACGTTCCCGGTGGGCACGTGCTATTACGGCGACTTCTGCACGATCCACGGCTACGAGTTCAAGTATGGCGCACGGACCTACAACGATGTGCAACTCGGCTACAACATCGAGCCGATCAACACGCGCTTGGATGTGGGTATCGACAACGTAACCGACCGCTCGCCACCGATCCTGTACGCCAACAACTCGCTCAACGCCAACACCGATCCGGGCAATTTCGACGTGATGGGCCGCTACTACTGGGCTCGCGTCACGGTGAAGTTCTGATCGATCCGCAAGCGTAAAGCGTTACCATCTTGGCCGCGCGAGACTCTCGCGCGGCCTTTTTTTTGCCATGACCGCCCATTCCCAGTCCATTCAGACCATCGTCGGCGCCTTGCGTGCCGGCAACCCGGTGCGCGCGGAAAGCCTTTGCCGCGAAGCGCTCGCCCAGACGCCGGACGATGCCGACGTTCTGTTCTCCCTGGCCATGAGCCTGCACTTGCAGGCCAGGCTCGACGAGGCCATATCCATTTACTTGAGGCTGACCGAGCTTCAGCCCTCCATCTCCACGCATTGGAGCAACTACGCCACCGCGCTGGCGAACTCCGGCCGCGTCGAGGAAGCCGAAACAGCCATACGTCGCGCCATCGGCCTGAACCCGCACGATGCCAACGCGCACTTGCAGCTCGGCCTGCTTCTGATCGCACGCCGCGACTATGCGGCGGCGCGCGACAGCCTGCTCGATGCCTTCGAACGCGATCGCAACGCGCCCGCGATCCGCGTCCACGCCGCAAACGCTTGCACGCTTTGCCACGACTTCCAGGGCGCCGAAGAACTGCTCCGCGGCTGGCGCCGGTGGCTGCCTCTGCACGATGACGCGCTGCAAATGGAACTCGCGCGGCTTTTGCTGCTGCTGGCGGATGCGCCGGGTAGCCGCGATCTGCTGGCCGACATCGTCCAGCGCCGGCCCGCAGCTGCCGAGCCCGCGATTCAGCTCGCCCGCATTGAGGAACGCCTGAACCTTCTTGACGCCGCACGCGCACGGCTGGACGTGCTCGACCGCGACGCGCTGACTCCAACGCAACGCAGCGAGTTCGATTTCGCCCGTGCCACGCTCGCCGAGCGCGACCGGGACTACGCCGCCGCGCGGGATCTCCTGCTTGCCACCGGCCCGCAGAACGACGCCGACTTCGCCTACTATTTCACCCTCGCCAAATGTTGCGACAAGCTCGGCGACAGCACGGCGACGATGAGCGCGCTCGCCGAGGCGCACGCGCGCCAGACCGCACAATGCAAAGCTGTCACACCCGCCAACTACACGGCACAGGCCAGCGCAATGCCCGCCACGGTCCTGCGCTCGAGCGCAGAACAGTACCGCCGCTGGCCGGTGTATCGCGCCCCGCAGGCGCAGGATTCGCCCGTCTTCGTCGTCGGCTTTCCGCGTTCGGGCACGACCCTGCTCGAACAAATGCTGGACGCACACCCGCGCCTGCAGTCCATGGACGAAAATCCGTTCTTCGACCGCCTCGCCGGCAAACTGCGTGCACACGATCCGCGCATCCTCGACGACCTTTCCGTGCTGCGCCAGTTCGACTGCGACGAGCTGCGCAAGCGCTACCTCGTCATGGCCGCGGAGAAAGTGGCGATTCGCGCGAACGCGCAACTGGTCGACAAGAATCCGCTCAACCTGCTTTGGCTGCCGTTGATCCATCGCCTTTTCCCGCATGCGAAGTACATCCTGTGCCTGCGACATCCCTGCGACGTGGTGCTGTCGTGCTACATGCAGAACTTCCGCTCGGGTCTGCTGGCGGCGGCGTGCGAAAACCTGCCGCGGCTGGCCGCTGCCTATGTGCAGGCCATGCGCTGCTGGCTGGATCACGCCGATGTATTCCGGCCCGACGTGCTGGAATTGCGCTACGAAGACCTGGTCGCCGATTTCGAACCCCAGACCCGGCACATTGCAGAATTCCTCGGTCTGGACGATCCCGCCCCGCTGCTCGGATTCGATCGGCGTGCGCGTGAGAAGGGTTACATCGCCACGCCGAGCTACACCCAGGTGATCGAGCCGGTGAACACAAAGGCCATTGGTCGCTGGCAGCGCTATCGCGACTGGTTCCAGCCGGTGCTGCCGACGCTAAAACCGATGATCGAGCATTGGAGTTACTCGACCGATCCGGTTTAGGTCGGTTGGTTCATTCCGCGGCGAACTTTTCCAGTTCCGGCGTGAACGGCGCGTAGTTGCGCCAGCGCCCGATCGACCGCGTGTAGACCGGCTGACGAGCCTGCCACAGGCTGGCCGTGCCGATCGCCTCCGGCATGGCTGCGGACGCGGGTTCCGGGTCGCGCGGCAATCCCAGCCAGGCGGCCAGATCGCCCATGCTTCGCACGGGGTCGGCAGCCAGGTGCTCATAGCGCAGTTCGCGGATCGCTTGCGGGTATTGCTCGCGCCAGCACGTCATCATGCGCTCGCAATCGCGCATGACCAGGGCAATGTCGGCGAAATCGCAGGCGTAGCCTTGCACATCCTCGCTGAAGGATTGCGCCCACAGTGACAGCGCCGTGTCGCGTGCGCCGCGCGTGCAGTGCACGATGCGCGCATTCGGCCATAGCGCCATGATCAGGTCGACGTAGCGGAAATTCAGCGGCTGCTTGTCGATGAAGAAACGCGCATCGCCGGAATCGTCCTGGCGCAATTGTCGCGCATAGATTTCGGCGCACTGCGCAAGTACCGCGCGCGCAGGCTTGCCCGCCAGCACCGGCAATTGCGCGAGCTTGGCCAGCCACGGCAGTTCGCCGCGATTGCGTACCCTCGCATATCGCGCCAGCAACTCCGCCGCCAGGGTGGTGCCGGATCGCGGCATGCCGACCATGAACACAGGAACGAAATCCGGCGCGTCGAGGCGCTGCGCGAACGGCTTCGCGGCGAGCCGGGACTCGATCGCGCGTCGCCAATTCTTGCGCGACCACAATGTCGCCTCGTGCGCGAGCGCATTGGCCCGACGAAAGAAATCCGCCGCCTGCGCATAATCGCCGATGTCGTCGTGCGCCTTGCCGGCGGCGAACAGCAGCGATGCCCGTGCTTTCGCCGACAGGTCTGTGCGCGCGAAGCAGTCGCGGAACAGGACGAAGTCCGGATGCGTGGCGTCGGCGTAACGTTGCGCGCTGGACAGTCCATGCGGCGCGTTCCACTCGCAGGCGCGCGCATCGTGCGCCAGCGCGTACAGGTAATGCTCGCGCGCGCGCGCGAATTCGCCGAGCTGCACCTCAAGCATGCCGGCGTAGGCGTGCAGGCGCGCATCGGCCGGATGCGCGGCAAGCACCGTCTCGGCGATGTCGGCTGCCGCCTGCTTGCGTCCGGCCTCGTCGAGCAGTTCGACGGCGCGGATCGCAAGTTCGGCGTCCTGCGCGCCATTCGCAAAACTGGATTGCAGGATTTGCGCCGCGGCGGCGCCGCGACCGGCTTCGATCAGCATTTCGGTGAGAGGAAACGCCGCTGCGAAGTCGCCGGGTTCGCGCACCAGTACTTCGCGCAGCAGCGCTTCCGCCTCGGCCGTATGCCCGGTCTGGCGATGGATGCCGGCCAGCGCGCGGCGCAATTCCTGCGAATCCGGACATTCGGCAAGACCTGCTGTCGCGATACGCGCGGCGCCGTTCCAGTCGCGGCGCAGAACCGCAGCGCGCAGTTCGGCCAGCGCCTGCGCCTCAGCCGACATGCGTGGCATCCGCGAACTTCGGCAACCCGAGCGCGACGCGCAAGGGATCGAGCAATTCGCCGTATGCCCCGGCGCGGGCGGTATCGGCGCGCAGCGGCTGACGCACCTGCGCGGCGCTGGGCGATCGCACTTCGCGCGCGGTTTCGTGGAAGTGCAGGCAGGCCTCCTCGAACGGCAGTCCGCAAAAATCCAGCAACGCGCGGATGCGCGCTTGCGGATCGGCGACCAGCGCCGCGTGATCGTGCGCATGGACGTGTTGCGGTTGCAGCGCCTGCCAATGCTGGGCGCTGCGATCGAACGTGCGCCAGTAGGCGGCCAGGTCCGCGAATTCGCGCGTCCAGTCGTTGCCGGCGAAATGCTGGCGATAGCACGAAAAACAGGTTTCCAGCGGATCGCGCCGGCACACGACGATGCGCGCGCCCGGCAACATCGCGCGAATCGCGCCGATCATGATCCAGTTGTTCGGCAACTTGTCCACGAATCGCGGCTTGCGCTCGCGCCAGTAGGCGGTGCGTTCCAGGTAGCGCAGGCCCAGTCGCGACCAATCCGCAGGCGTGACCGCGCGCGCCCATTGCGGAATCGCGACGCCCCGGCGCCGCGATTCTTCGTTGAGGGTCAGGGTCAGGTCCGGCAGTTCGCCGGCGCCTTCGACCTGCGAATGCGAGGCGAGGATCTGTTCGACCAGCGTCGTACCGGAACGTGGCATGCCAACGACAAATATCGCCTCGTTGCCCAATGCGGAATCGTCCGCACCGTCAACGGACTCGAATCCATCGCACAGTCCGGCGACCAGCGCATCGAACGCGCCGACATCCCACTTCCTGCGCCGCCGCGCGATCGCGTTGGCCTGTGCGAGTGCGGCCAGCGATTCAGCGTAGCGGCCCTGGTCGTCGAGGGCGCGTGCCAGCGCAAAACCCATGGCGATGCGGTCGTCGTCGCTCGCACGCGTATCGCGCATTGCCGCATGCAATGCAGCGACGTCCCCCGCCGCGAACGCCACGGTCTTGATGTTTGCCAGGCCCCACCATGCCATGCCGGCCCAGTGCTGCTGCGCAAGCACGCGGCGGTACTCGGCAACGGCCGCATCGACTTGCCCCGCAACCTTGAGCGCATCGGCGAGCTGCGCGCGCGCGGCGGCGTGGTGCGGATCGAGCGCGACGGCGCGATGCAATGCCGTGCCTGCCTCGGCATAGCGGACGCACCGGACCAGCACGATGCCGAGGTTGTACCACGCAGCGGCAAGATCCGGCTGCAACTCGCAGGCCCGGCGCAGAGAGACAATCGCCGCGTCGAATTCGCCCGCATCGGCGAGCACACTGCCGAGCGTGTTGTGGTAGAGGGCATCATCCGGCCGCTGCGCGAGGGCGCGCTGCATCGTGCTTGCCGCCTGCGCATGCTGGCCGCGCAAACTGAAAATACCGGCCTCAAGCCGCAGCGCTTCCGGATGATCCGGATGGCTGGCGAGCGCACCGGCCAGCGAACGGGCCGCATCGTCCGGGCGGCCGGCTTCGAGCGCCTGCGCGGTAGCAATGACGGATTGTGCCGCTGCAGGCGAAAGCCCGTGCAGACGTGAAGGCGATTTCATCCTGCCATGATCGCATGGGCGCGCCGTACGAGGCGATAGCCGCGCCGGAGGACTCCTACGGTTGCTTGCTCAGGCGGATATCGCCGCTGAAGGCCTGCACGCTGATGTCGGCGTCCCCGCCACCGGCCTGCGCCTTCAGGCTGCTGCCGGGACCGTATTCCTTTTCCTGCACGGCGCCGAAATCGCTGTGGATGCTGCCGCTGAAGGTCGAGGCGTCGATGTGCGCGGACAATGCGGCCGGCAGGTGCAGGCGGATCGAGCCGCTCATCGATTCCAGGTGCAGGCGCGCGGCCCCTTCGGGCGCGACGGTGATGTCAGCGTCGCCGGAAACGCTGCCGGTGTTCAATTCGCGCACCGTCGCACAGGCACAATCCATGCCCCCAGACACGGTTTCCAGCTTGATCCGTCCGGCCAGGTTCCGTGCGCGGATGTCGCCGCTGACGGTCTGCACGTGCACGGAGGCTGCCGGATTCGGACGCGGCGCATCGAGTTTCACGTCGCCGCTGACGCTGTCGACATCGATCTCCGGCGCAGCGCTGGACAGGTCCAGATTGCCGCTTACGCTGCCGGCCTTCAGCGACTTTCCGGCCACGTCCGCCACACTCGCGTCGGCGCTGACCACATTCACTTCCAGGGCGACTGTGCGCGGCACATGCAAGATCAGCACGCTGTCGTGCCGGGGACCGTCCGAACCGAACCAGCCCGATTCGGCACTTTTCACGCGCAGGCTCAGGCGATCCGCGGAACCGGAAACCGCCAGGGTCGAGCCGGCACCAAGCGTGCCTTCGAGCTTTACCTGCGGTTGATCCCAGCCGGTAACGGTCACCTTGCCGCGCACGTTGCCGATATCGATGCGGCCATCCGCGGCGACGGGCCAGGTCGAATCCAGCGGCTTGGCGGCAGCGCCCGCGGAAATGTCGGCGTACGCCGCGGCGGGTGGCCCGGCCAATGCCGATCCAACACCAGTGAAACATGCGCACAATGCTGCAATGTGGATAATGTTCGTTTTCATGGCTTGGGCTCCGGGTGCTGCATCAGGCATTTGGCGCCTGCCGCAGCAGGCGCATGCGTTGGGCATTGGTACGATTGAGCAAGCCGACCAGGAACACGGCCTGCGGATGGGTTTCCAGCGCCTGCTGCAGTTGCACGCTGGCGCTGTCCAGATCGCGCGAGGCGGCGGCGAGCACGGGACTGGCGGGCACGGCCCAGGCCAGCGGCGCGCTGTCGGCGGCTAAGCCCGCCGCGTCGTGCGCGGGGGCGGTCGCGGCAACCGGCTGCATGCTCCCGGATTGCGTGCGCCAGCCGATCGTGGCAATACCGCAGGCCATGATCAGTGTTGCCGCCAGCCCCAATCCCATGCGCCAGCGCTGTGTCGCCGGACGCACGGCGATGCGCGCGGCGATCTGCGGCCACAGGTCGCGCTGTGGTTCCGCGGCGCCGCCGAGCTTGCGCAGTTCGCTGCGCCACGCAAATTCGTTGTCGATGCTCACTTCTCACCTCCCAGCGCACGTCTTAGCAATCCACGCGCGCGATGCAGTTGTGCCTTGGACGAACCTACAGCCATGCCGAGCTCCGCCGAAATTTCCTCGTGCTTGAAACCTTCGACGTCGTGCAGCACCAGCACGGCGCGTGCGCGCGTGGGCAACGCCGCCACCGCGCGTTCCAGATCGCCGCGTTCGGCCGCACAGAACGAGACCTCGCCGCCTGCCGCGGCCTGCAGATCGTCGTCGTCCATGGCTTGTTCGTCGCGGCGGATGCGCAAGTCCATCAGCGCGATGTTGACGCCAAGCCGGTGCAACCAGGTTGCAAACGCACTCTCGTGACGGAAGCTGCCGAGCTTGCGCCAGGCCTGCACGAACGCATCCTGGGTCAGTTCCTCGGCGCGCGCCCGATCCATGCCGACCAGGCGCAGGATCGTGCCGTGCACGCGCCCGGCATGGCGACGGTACAACTGTTCGAAGGCCGCCGCCTCGCCGCCTACGGCACGCCGCACGAGTGCTACGTCCGCGTCGCGTGCGGAAGACTCGACAAGGGGCAGGTCCGAAGTCAGGGCTAGGCCGTCCATTTGTGGTGTTGGATGCGGCAGAGCGGCTGGTGGTTTAGCTGCCTTCGCCCGCCGGCGGTGGAAGGTGCCCGCAGGGCGGATGAGGGTGGCGTCGCAACAGCCACTCTCACCCTGCGCGCAAGGCGCTCCAGCATCTCCCGCCAGCGGGAGAAGCGAATTTCACGGAGTCCCAAGCGCCTCGATTTCCTCTCCGGTCAACTGGTCAGCAACGCGCTGATGTTCGTCCAGTAATTTCTGCGGCATGCGCGCACCATAAGAAGCAAGATATTCGCCGATGCCCTCGTACTCGACGCTCCAGCCTTCCGTATCGACATGCAGCAACGCTTCGAGCTTGGCGTGCGCAAGATTCAGGCCCTCGAGATTCAGGTCCTCCACCCGCGGCAGGTTGCCGATTGGCGTTTCCTCGGCACCTTCGGTACCCGCGCACCGGCCGAGTATCCATTCCAGCACGCGCATGTTGTCGCCGAAGCCCGGCCACAGGAACTTCCCGTCCTCGCCCTTGCGAAACCAGTTGACGTGGAAGATCTTCGGCAGGTTCGCGCCGGGCTTGTCCAGGCTCAGCCAGTGCGCGAAATAATCGGCGAAGTTGTAGCCGCAGAACGGCTTCATCGCCATCGAATCACGGCGCAGCACGCCGACCGCGCCGTTCGCGGCGGCGGTCGTTTACGAACCCATCGCCGCGCCGACCAGCACGCCGTGCGTCCAGTCGCGCGCCTCGAACACGAGTGGCACGAGATGTTCGCGGCGGCCGCCGAAGACGATGGCCGAAATCGGCACACCCTGTGGATCGTCCGCGTGCGGCGACCAGCTCGGACACTGCTTGGCGGAGACCGTGAAGCGCGAATTCGGATGCGCGGCCGGGCCGTTCGCCGGCACGTAATCGCGGCCCTGCCAATCCTTGACCGGCACGCCGTCGGGCAGGCCTTCCCACCACGGATCGCCATCGGCGGTGACCGCGACGTTCGTGAAGATCGTCTCGTGGTTGAGCATGGCCAGCGCGTTCGGATTCGTCTTCGCGCTGGTGCCCGGCGCGACGCCGAAGAACCCCGCTTCGGGATTGATCGCCCATAGTCGCCCGTCCGCGCCCGGTGTCATCCAGCAGATATCGTCGCCGACCGTCCAGACCCTCCAGCCCGCCTTGAGATAACTCTCCGGCGGAATCAGCATGGCGAGGTTGGTCTTGCCGCAGGCCGATGGAAAGGCGGCAGCGATGTAGTGCGTCTCGCCCTTCGGACTCTGGATACCGACGATCAGCATGTGCTCGGCGAGCCAGCCTTCGTCGCGCGCCTGCTTTGATGCGATGCGCAGGGCGTGGCACTTCTTGCCGAGCAGGGCGTTGCCGCCGTAACCGGACCCGATCGACTTGATCGAAAGCTCATCGGGGAAGTGCATGATGAAGCGCTTGTGCGGGTCGAGTTCGCCGGTCGAATGCAGTCCTTTGACGAATCTTCCCTCATGCTCGATGCGGGCGAGTGCCGCGGCGCCCATGCGCGTCATGATGCGCATGTTGGCGACCACATACGGCGAATCGGTAATCTCCACGCCGCAACGCGACAACGGCGAATCGATCGGGCCCATGCAATACGGAATCACGTACAGGGTGCGTCCTTGCATGCAGCCGGCGAACAGGGCATCGATCTTGGCATGCGCCTCGGCCGGGTCCATCCAGTGGTTGTTCGGGCCGGCGTCGTCGCGATTCTTCGTGCAGATGAAGGTGAGATGCTCGACGCGGGCGACGTCCGACGGATTGGAGCGGTGCAGGTAGCAGTTCGGATGCGTGCGCGGATTGAGTTCGACCAGGTCGCCGCGCTGCAACATGAGGTCGATGAGCGCGTCGTTCTCGGCTTCGGAGCCGTCACACCAGTGCACGTCCCCGGGTAGCGTCAGGCGGGCGACATCGTCGACCCAGCGTTTGAGTGATTCCAGCTTGCTCATGGTTCTCCTTCCGGCAGCCTTGCGGCTGAAAATGAAAAAAAATTCCGGCCGATCTGCGCCGTCCGGCGTTGCCTTACGTCAACGCACAAGTGACTGTCGGACCCAGCATCGCCGCATGGTAACGGCTGGCAGCGGCAGCGGGAAGCAAGGGATACGCTGCATTGCAGCATGATTTTCCGGTGGCCTTGCCAACGTAACCTGATTGATTACTCGAATGGGGATTTCCATACTCGCGCGCAT
>DATIVQ010000089.1:0-3033 GCA_035465735.1 Rudaea sp. | reverse complement strand
GGCCGCGCGGGCCGCCCCCGTCGCCCGCCGCGACGTCTTGAGCTAATGGATTCGCACGCAGCGAATCCGCGCCTCAGGCCGGTCTCCGGGCTTGCAGGTGACTCTCTTCGATCGCCTTCCCGAGCATCGCTCAGTGGCGTGTTGACCGAAGCATTCCTGCTTACCGTTGCGGGGGCAGCGCCAGATTTTCACTGACTTCCCGTTTCACCTCGCGCTAAGAAAATCGACGCGAAGCACCTGTGGCGGGACGCAGTCTAGCACTACTTGTCAGGCAGAAACGATGCCATGACGTCGTTGAGAAAACGCCGGCCGAATTCACTGGCGCGCACGTGGTCCTGGTCGATTTCAATCCAGTTGCGCGCGCGCAATTGCTGCAGTTTGGCGTCGATGGTCGAGCGAGGCAGGCCGGTGCGCGCGCAGAAATCATCGAGCAAGAATCCGGTATTCAGGCGCAGCGCATTGAGCATGAATTCGAACGACAATTGCTCCGGCGCGATTGCGTCGTCGCCGCCGATACGGCGCGGCGTGGCCGCGTGTTCCAGATAGCCGCGCGGGGCGCGAATTTTCCAGCGTCGGCGCACGCTGCCGTCCGCCTGCGTCGCCTTGCCGTGCGCACCGGCGCCGATGCCGAGGTAATCGCCGAACGTCCAGTAATTGAGGTTGTGCGCGCACTCGCGGCCGGGCCGCGCATAAGCCGACACTTCGTATTGCGCGAATCCGGCCTGCGCCAGCCGCGCCTGACAGGCTTCCTGCATGTCCCAGGCGGAGTCTTCATCGGGCAAGGGCGGAGGATTCGCGGCGAATGCGGTGTTCGGTTCCAGCGTCAACTGGTAATGTGACAAATGCGGCGTTTGCAGCAAAATCGCTTTTTCCACATCGGCCAACGCACCGGCGATGGTTTGCCGAGGCAGAGCGTACATCAGGTCCAGGTTCAGGTTCTCGATGCCGGCGTCCTGCGCGGATTTCACCGCACGCTCGGCCTGTTGCGCGTCATGGATGCGGCCGATGCGCTTGAGTGCATCGTCGTCGAAACTCTGCACGCCGAAACTGATGCGGTTGACGCCCGCGTTTCGATAGCCCGCAAACGGACCGTGCTCGACCGTGCCGGGATTCGTCTCCAGCGTGATCTCGATGCCCGGCGCGAACGCGAGCCGCGCCGCCACGCCGTCTAGGATGCGCGCGATCGCGTCCGGTGCGAACAGGCTCGGCGTGCCGCCGCCAAAGAAGATGCTGGCGAGTGGACGCCCCTGCACCAGTGCCAGATCCTGATCGAGGTCCGCGAGCAAGGCGGCGACGTACTCGTCCTGCGGCAGCGACTGCGGCGCGTTGTGCGAATTGAAATCGCAGTACGGGCATTTGCGCACGCACCAGGGAATGTGGATATACAACGACAACGGAATCGTGTTCATGCGCTGAGCAGTTCGCGCAACCTCGCCAGCGCCAGTCCGCGATGGCTGACGCGGTTTTTTGTGACGGCATCGAGTTCTGCGGCGCTTTTCCCGAACGCAGGATCGAAAAACACCGGGTCGTAGCCGAATCCGTTCGCGCCGCGCGGCGCGGGCAGGATCGTTCCGTGCCAGCGGCCTTCGGCGATCAGCGGCGCGGGATCATCCGCATGACGCAGCAGGACGATGCTGCAATGAAAGTGCGCCGTGCGTTGCGCGTCGGGCACGTCGCGCAGCGCGTCGAGCAGCTTGGCAATGTTCGCCGCCGCGTTGCCGTGTGCCCCGGCGTAGCGCGCGGACCGCAGGCCCGGCGCGCCGTCGAGTGCGTCCACGCAGATGCCCGAATCGTCGCCAAGTGCGGGCAGGCCCGACGCTCGGGCTGCGTGCCGCGCTTTCAGGATCGCATTCTCGACGAAGGTGCCGCCGGTTTCCTCGGCATCCGCGATGCCGAGTTCGGATTGGGCGACGAGTTCGACGTCGAGGCCGGCTAGGATTTCACGCATCTCGTCCAGCTTGCCAGCGTTGCCGCTGGCAAGGACAAGCTTCGTTGAATCGGGCTTGATTGAATCGCGCTTCATTGGATCGGATTTCATGCGCTGCGTTCGATCAAATCCCAGCGATTGCCGTACAAATCCCTGAACACGACGACGGTGCCATAGGCTTCAAAGCGCGGCGCTTCTTCGAATTGCGCGCCGGCCGCGGCCAGGCGTGCATGGTCGCGCGCGAAGTCGTCGGTGTGGAGGAAGAAGCCGACGCGCCCGCCGTGCTGGTTGCCGATCGCGGCGCTTTGCGCGGGCGTCGTCGCGCGCGCCAGCAGCAGGCTGAAATGCACGTTGCCGGCCGGCGCCATGCGCACCCAGCGCTTGCCGTCGCCGCGATCGTCGTCTTCGTGCAGGACGAAGCCAAGCGCGTCGCGATACCAGGCGATCGCTTCGTCGTAGTCACGCACGAGCACGGCGATCATCGCCACATGCGCATTCATGCCGACAAGGCTTCGCGCTGCTTGTGCAAGAGTTCACTTATCCCTTTGTGCGCAAGGCCAAGCAGGGCGTCGAGTTCCTCGCGGCGGAACGCGTGGCCTTCGGCGGTGCCCTGCAGTTCGATGAAGCCGCCGCCGTCGTTCATCACCACGTTCATGTCGGTGTCGCAGGCCGAATCCTCGGCGTAGTCCAGGTCGAGCACCGGCAGGCCCTGGTACAAGCCGACGGACACCGCCGCGACCGCGCCGTGCAGGGGGTCGCGCTTGATCTTGTCGCGCGCCTTCAGCCAGCTGATCGCATCGACGAGCGCGACATAGGCGCCCGTGATCGCCGCCGTGCGCGTGCCGCCGTCGGCCTGCAGCACGTCGCAATCCAGCGTGATCGTGCGTTCGCCGAGTGCGTTGCGGTCAACGCAGGCGCGCAGCGCGCGCCCGATCAGGCGCTGGATTTCCAGCGTCCGTCCGCCCTGCTTGCCACGCGCGGCCTCGCGCGCGGTGCGCTCGCCGGTGGCACGCGGCAACATGCCGTATTCGGCGGTGATCCAGCCTTCGCCCTTGCCGCGCAGGAATGGCGGGGCCTTGTCCTCGATGCTGGCCGTGCACAACACG
>DATIVQ010000088.1:0-4525 GCA_035465735.1 Rudaea sp. | reverse complement strand
CAGCCCTCGGACAACTTCACCAGCACGCTGGACCTCACTTACGACAATTTCAAAGAGACCCAGCAGGCCAAGGGCATGGAGTTCCCGCTGTACTGGAGCGGTGCGCAACTGCAACCGGGCGGCAATGCGCAAAACGGATTCGTGCAGAGCGGCACCTACGCGAACGTGACCCCGGTGGTGCGCAACGACTACAACCGCACCAAGGCCAAGGTCTGGAACATCGGTTGGAACAACAAATTCCGTTTCAACGAGGATTGGTCGGCCAACGTGGATGCCAGCTATTCCCGCGCCGACCGCCGCGACATGCTGCTGGAAAGCTACAGTGGCACAGGCTACAAGACGACCGGTCCGACCGACACCGTGGGCTTCCAGGAACTCGGCAACGGCTTGCTGTTCCTGACCCCGACGTACGACTACAGCCAGGGGCTGGTGCTCACCGACCCGCAAGGCTGGGGCAGCGGAAACAACCCGCCGGTGGTGCAGGCCGGCTTCATCAATGCGCCCTACACCAACGACTATCTTGCGCGCCTGCGCGCCGCCGTCGAGTACGATTTCTCGGGCGGGCCATTCGCGAACGTGCAGTTCGGCGTCGATCGCGCCAGGCGCAACAAGACCTACAACATCGATCAGGACTTCCTCGTGTTGCCGAACGGCGCGCAGACGGCGCCGATCCCGGCGTACACCACCGGCGACCCGCTGGCGTGGATGGGCATAGGTCCGCAGCAGCTCTACAATCCGCTCGACCTCATCGCCAACGGCAACCTGCAGCTGTTCTCGACCTCGCTGTCCTCGATCGGCGTGCCGCCGAACTGGAAAGTGCGCGAGAACGACACGACGCCGTTCGTGCAGTTCAACCTCGACACCTCGCTCGGCGACGTGCCGGTGCGCGGCAACATCGGCGTGCAAGTCGCGCACACGAACCAGTCCTCGGAAGGCGAACGCGTCGCCGCCGGCACCAGTTCGACCGGATCCTCGGTGGTTACCCTGGTGCCGATCTCGGGCGGCACCAGCTACACGCGCTGGCTGCCCAGCGCCAACCTCGTGTTCGAGTTCACGCCGAGTACCGACCTGCGCGTGGGCGCGTCGCGCGTGCTGGCGCGCCCGCGCATGGACCAGATGAGCGCAAGCCTGGCCATCAGCGGCAACATCACGCACCTGCAATCGACCGATCCGAACGAGGCGTACTTCAGCGCGTCCGGCGGCAATCCCGAACTGCTGCCCTCGATGGCCAGCAACTTCAACGTCAGTCTCGAGCACTATTTCAGCGACAACCAGGGTTACATGGCGTTGTCGGGGTATTACCTGAAATTGTCGGACTACATCAACCCGAGTGCCGCCTTCCAGTACGATTTCGCTCCGTTCGTCGATGCGTTCCTGTCCGCGGACCAGAAGGCACAGCTGGGCACCACCCAGGGCATCGTGTCCGGCCCGACCAACGATGGCAGCGGCAACGTCAAGGGCTTGCAGGGCACGATCAATGTGCCGTTCAAGATGTTGACGCCGATGCTTGACGGTTTCGGCGCCATCCTCACCGGCGATTACACCAAGAGTTCGCTGACGTATGCGGGCAACCCGCAGGCGATCACGGTGCCGGGCCTGTCCAAGTGGATCGCGAACGGGACGCTGTATTACCAGCACAACGGCTTCGAGGCGCGCATCAGCGACAACCACCGCACCAGCTTCCTCGGCGAAGTGCAGGGCATCAGCGCCACGCGCATCCTGCAGACGATCCAGGGCAGCAGCATCTACGACGCGCAGGTCAGCTACACGATCCCGGACGGGCGCTTCAAGGGGCTCACTTTCCTGTTGCAGGGTTCCAATCTGACCAACCAGAGGTTCATCACGTACCAGAACAACGATCCGCGCCAGGTGCTGACGTGGGAGGAATACGGGCGCCGTTACGAGCTCGGTATTTCCTACAAGTTCCAGTAACGTCGGGGCGGCGCATGGCTTCGCTGGTCCTCAGCAGCGAAGTCGTGCGCCGTTCGTTTTGCACGAAATCATGGTTGAATGGATGCGGGCAAGCGCCGGGGCCACGCCATGAATGACGCCAGCATCCGCCAGGTCGTGATCGTCGGCGGCGGCACCGCCGGCTGGCTGGCAGCGGCGCTGCTCGCGCGCGCTCTCGGTCCGCAGCGTGGAATCCGCCTGATCGAATCCGCCGAGATCGGCACCGTCGGCGTGGGCGAGGCGACGATCCCGCAGATCCTGCACATCAATGCGTTTCTCGGCATTGACGAGGACGACATGCTGCGGCGCATCCATGGCACCTACAAGCTGGGCGTGCAGCTCAACGACTGGGGCCGCCTGGGCGACTCGTACATCCACGCCTTCGGCGACGTCGGTCTGCCGCTGGGCCTCCTGCCGTTCCATCACTACTGGTTGCGCGGCCGCAAACTCGGCAGCGCCTCTTCGCTGTGGGCGTATTCGCTGAGCGCCGCGGCGGCCGCGGAAAACCGCTTCGCGCGCCTGGACAAGGTGCCGGACAGCCCGATCGGCGGCATCCGCTACGCCTACCAGTTCGACGCCGCGCTGTACGCCGCCTACTTGCGCGAGCGCATTCCGGACGGCGCCGTGCGCCGCACCGAAGGCAAGGTCGTCGCGGTGAACCTGCGCGGTGAAGACGGCTTCATCGAATCGCTGAAACTCGAGAGTGGCGAGATCGTCGCGGGCGATTTCTTCATCGACTGCTCGGGTTTCCGCGGCCTGCTCATCGAAGGCGCCCTGAAAACCGGCTACGAAAACTGGCAACACTGGCTGCCGTGCGACCGCGCGCTCGCGGTGCCGAGCGTGCGCACCACCCCGATGCGCCCGTACACGCAGGCGAGCGCACGCACGGCCGGCTGGCAATGGCGGATAGCGCTGCAGCACCGCACCGGCAATGGCCACGTGTATTGCAGCCGTTTCATCAGCGACGACGAGGCCGCCGCACAGCTGCTCGCGAACCTCGAAGGCGACGCGCTGGACGATCCGCGTCCGTTGCGCTTCGTCACCGGCATGCGCCGGCTCGCGTGGAACAGGAACTGCCTCGCTTTGGGCCTTGCCGCCGGCTTCATGGAGCCGCTGGAATCGACCAGCATCCATCTGGTGCAGTCCGGTATCGCGCGCCTGCTCGCCATGTTCCCCGACCGGCATTGCGAACCGGCGCTGGTGGATGAATACAACCGGCAGACGCGTTTCGAATACGAGCGCGTGCGCGATTTCCTGATCCTGCATTACAAGGCCACCGAGCGTGACGACACGCCGTTCTGGCGGCAGTGCGGTGCCATGGAAATTCCGCAGGCGCTGGCACAGCGCATCGAGCTGTTCCGCCGCGCGGGCTTGATATTCCGCGACGGCGAGGAACTGTTCGCCGAGACCGGCTGGCTGCAGGTCATGCTGGGCCAGCGCATTGTGCCCGAAAGTTACCACCCGCTGGCCGACGAATTGGAGGAGTCGAAATTGCAGGCGTTCCTTGCCGACATCCGCACCCTGGTTTCCCGCGCTGCGGGACGGTTACCGGCGCACGACGAATTCGTCGCGCGCCTGGGTTCCATGCCGACGGCAGCCGCCTCCGGCGCGAAACCACAACGTGAATTCGTGCGGAGCGTGCCGTGAGAACGCGTGCGACGTGGTACGGCTTGCTGGCGTTCCTGGCGGCGTTCGCGGCCAACGCGGCGGCAGCGGGTCGCCCGGCCAAGGCACCGGCTGCGGCGGCGCCATCTGGCGTGTATTACGAGATTTTCGTGCGCAGCTGGTACGACACCAACGGCGATGGCATCGGCGACCTGAACGGCGTCACCGCCAAGCTCGACTACCTGAAATGGCTCGGCGTCAGTGGCGTCTGGCTGATGCCGATCAACCCCTCGCCCAGCTACCACGGCTACGACATCACCGACTACTTCGCGATCAATCCGCAATACGGGACGATGGCCGACTTCGAGCACCTGCTGCGAGCGGCGCACCAGCGCGGCATCAAGGTGATCATGGACCTGGTGCCCAACCACAGCAGCGACAAATCGCCATGGTTCGAGGCCGCGCGCAACCCGCACAGCACTTATCGCGACTGGTACGAGTGGGCCACGCCCGATACAGACCTCAAGGCGATCAGCGCCACCGGCGGACCGGCCTGGCACGAACTGCCCGGCGACCAGGCCGATTCGAAGCAGTATTACAAGGGTATCTTCGTCGCGCAGATGCCGGACCTGAATTACGACAATCCGGCGGTGCGCAGGCAGATGATCGAGATCGGCAGGTTCTGGTTGAAGAAGGGCGTCGACGGTTTTCGCCTGGATGCCGCGCAACACATTTACGACGACGTCGACACCGACTGGCACAGCCCGACGGTATTGCAGAAGAACCTGGACTGGTGGCGCGAATTCCATCGCGGCATCGATGCCGTCGATCCGCATGCGTGGCTGGTTGGCGAGGTCGCGCGCAACCACGCCGACGAGCTCGTCCCGTGGATGGACGCGCTCGACGCCACGTTCGATTTTCCGCTGGCGCAGCGCCTGATCGACAGCGCCAGGCAAGAACGCGATCGCGA
>DATIVQ010000087.1:0-3301 GCA_035465735.1 Rudaea sp. | reverse complement strand
GCGGGCGCAAGCCCGAGGGTTTCAAAACTCATGTTGGAAGCTCCAAAAATGCAGGCGCCCGATGGCGCTTGCGATGAATCCCGGAGCGTTCCCGTTGAACCGCGCCGCAGGCATAAAGCCTAGCTGTCCGTCATGGACAATTCGGATGGGCGTCGGGCCGAGTGGTGCGGGCTTGGCAGTCGCGGAGTGCGGTGCCGGAGGCCGGAGGGAAAAACGGAGGGTCGACGCTGTTTCTCGCCAATGCAGGCCGGAAACGCCGCGTAGTATACACGGCCCCAAGACGGATTGCACGCCCGCATTGACGGTAGCTGCGCCAGCCCCTAGCCTCGCATGGCTTGTTTACGAAGGGGATGACGATGCAGTTGCTGTCCGCGTTGCGGGAATTGAACAGCGAACAGCGCCACGTCGTGGCGGCGAGTTTTCTGGGCTGGATGCTGGACGCGTTCGACTATTTTCTGCTCGTGTTCGTGATTCCCGAACTCGCGCGCGAGTTCGGGGCCAGTTTTGCCGAAGTGTTTTTCTCCACGACGCTCACGCTGATGATGCGGCCGCTTGGAGCGCTGATCTTCGGTCGTCTTGCCGACCGCTTCGGCCGGCGTCCGATCCTGATGCTGGACGTTATCCTGTTCGCCGTATTCGAGGCGGCATCCGCTCTGGCGCCATCGCTGGCTGTTTTGCTGGTCGTGCGCACGCTGTTCGGCATTGCCATGGGCGGCGAGTGGGGCATCGGCGCGTCGCTGGCCATGGAATCGATTCCGGCCAAGGCGCGCGGCCTCGTTTCCGGCTTGCTGCAGCAAGGCTACCCCGCGGGCTATCTGCTCGGCGCGCTGGTGTACTGGCTGGCCTTCGACCATATCGGTTGGCGCGGCATGTTTGCGCTCGGCATCCTGCCGGCGCTGCTGGTGCTCTACATCCGCCGCCGCGTACCGGAATCGCCGGTGTGGGCATCGGGCAGTGGCGCCAAGCGGAGCAGCTTCGTCGCACAAATGCGCGGGCACTGGCGCCTGTTCGCCTACCTGGTCGTGCTGATGGCGATGTTCAACATGTTCAGCCACGGATCGCAGGACGTGTACGTCACTTTCCTCAAGGCGCAGCGGCATTTCGACACGGCCACGGTGAGCAAGCTGACCATCGTACTCAATCTCGGCGCCATCGTCGGCGGCCTGTTCTTCGGCGCCTGGTCCGAACGCATCGGCCGACGGCGTGCGATCGTCATCGCGGCGCTTTTAGCACTGCCGATGATTCCGCTGTGGTCGTACGGCGGTTCGATACTCTTGCTCGGGATTGGCGTGTTCCTGCTGCAGGTGATGGTGCAGGGTGCCTGGGGCGTCGTGCCGGTGCATCTGAACGAATTGTCCCCGGATGGCGTACGCGGCACGCTGCCGGGTTTCGCTTATCAGGGCGGCAATCTGCTGGCTGCGTTCACGTCGCCGTTCCTGGCCTGGCTGGCCGCCCGACACGGCGGGGATTTGGCTTTCGCGATGGCGAGCTTCATCGCCGTCGTTGCCGTTGCGTTGGCGCTGGTCACGTGGATCGGCCCGGAAGCGCGTGGAAAGATATTCGATTGAGGTAGGACGATACCGATGGAAACCACCCAACTGCTGCGCTCGATCCCGCTGTTCGATGCGCTGGACGACACCGATCTGAAAGCACTGGCGGACAACTACCTGAGCGAGCGTCGATTTGCCGCCGGCACGCAGATCTTCGCCCAGGGCGACGCCGGCGACGCGATGTACATCGTGGTAAGTGGCGACGTGAATATCTTCCTGCCGGGTGAGGATTCGCATCGCATCTCGCTGGAGGACCTCAGCCGCGGCCAGTTCTTCGGCGAACTGGCGGTGTTCGATGAGAAACCGCGCAGCGCGAGCGCGCTGGCGACGACCGATTGCGTGTTGCTGGAACTCGCGCACCGCACGCTCGGCGATTACCTGGAACAGCGGCCGCGCGCGGCACTGGCGATTTTGCGCACGCTCAGCGGGCGCCTGCGCGACACGAACATGCTGCTGTCCGCGCGCGCCGCGGTCAATGTCGATGCGGAATTCGAGAAGCATCTTTCCTGGAGCGACCGCCTTGCCGACAAGGTCGCCGAGCTCAACGGCAGCTGGAAATTCATCATCTTCCTCGTTGTGCTAACGGCGGCCTGGTGCCTCGGCAACAGCAGGATGATGGGCAGCCCGCCGGATCCTTATCCCTACCAGTTCTTCAATCTGGCGCTCGGCATTCTGGTGAGCTTGCAGGGTCCGTTGATCGTGATGAGCCAGAACCGGCAGGCGCTCAAGGATCGTGCGCGCGCCGAAACCGACTACAACGTCAACATGAAGAACGAGGTGAACATCGAAACCCTCCTGCGCGAACTTGCTGAATTCCGCGAGGAGATGACGAAGCAGCGCGGCGCGCGCAACAACGGCACAAATTGATCTTGCATGCGCTAGAATCCGGCGCTTCGATCGACGACCGGCACCCAGGGGCTTGCAGGTATTCGCGTCGACACCTTGTCCAACCTAGGTCACGATGACAACGGAAAATTCCGGGAGCAGCCCCGATCATTCCTGGCGCCTGCGGTTCGAGGATCGAATCGATTATTTGTATGCGGAAGCGAGTGGCCCCGAGGATTCGCTCGCCATCACAACGGCCTACTGGCGCGACATCGCCGCCGCGTGCGCGCGCCGCCGCGCGACGCGTCTGCTGGTCTGCGACCGCTTGCACGGCGAGCCGGCGACTCCCGAGGAATTCCGCCAACTGGCCCAGAGTTTTCTCGGCAGCGGGCTGGAGCGCGTGCGCATCGCGTTCCACGAGCCGGTAAGCGATCATCTGCGCGTGGTCGAACACGGCGAACTTGCCATGCGCGAGGCCGGCTTCACCCTGCGCGTCTTCGGCAGCGAGCGCGAGGCGGAAATCTGGTTGCGTTACGGGCAGGCGTGAGCGTCCGCTATTCGAGGACGCGCTTGGCCCCGCTGTAGTGCTCGCGCCAGTAAGGCGCGTCGAGATAATCCAGGCGTACGGTGCCGCCCTCGTTCGGAGCGTGCACGAAGCGGCCCTTGCCGACATAAATGCCGACGTGGGATATGCGGCGGCCGTGGTGGTTGAAGAACACCAGATCGCCGGATTCCAGATGCTTGCGCGAGACACTTGGCGCGTCGATGCGGCTGATTTCATCGGCGGTGCGCGGCAGTTCGATACCGGCGACGTTGCGGAACACGTAGTCGACCAGACCGCTGCAGTCGAATCCGCCGCGTGGCGTGTTGCCGCCGTATTGGTAGGGGGTGCCGACCAGGCCGATGGCGCGGAACAGGATGTCGTT
>DATIVQ010000086.1:0-28147 GCA_035465735.1 Rudaea sp. | reverse complement strand
GCCGGCAATCGCCGATGCCTGCGCCAGAGCACCGGCGGCGGCAGCCGGTGCGGAGAAGGCGATGGTGGAAATTTCCGGGCGCGCGGGCTTCGGCTTGGGCTTGAACGTGGCCGTGTACCTGTACGCCTGCGCATCGCTGGCCAGCGCGGCGGTACGCACCTTCCATGCGGCGTCCTTGCCCGGCACGTCGAGGTCGGTCAGGTACGACACGGCGCGATCCAGCGGCAGCGCTTTTAACGCGCGCGCGGCCTCGGCGCAGGCGCGGGCAAAGCGCGCCGCGTCGAACTTCTTGGCTTCGCCCAGGCCCACGGCGAGCACGCGCGGCGCGGCGATGCCCGTCAGCGCGAACAGGGTGTTGCAGCTGCCGTGCTTGCCGGTGATGTCGCCGGCAGTGTACAGGCGCCGGATCGCGCCGCCGGACTTTTCGTCGAGGCGCGCGGCGGCGGCGCTGAGCGTGCCATCCTCGAACACGCCGGCGACGACGCACGGCGCAGCGCAGGTTTCGGGGGTGTCCTGGGTGAGTTCGAACTTGAGGGTCATTGCGGGGTCCTGAAATAAGCGCGCAGTCGCGCAGCGTCAACAGTTAGACTTAAGCGGATTTGAACACGGCGCGTTGTGCAATGGCGCGGCGAACACCCAAGTTTACCGGATTGAAAGATGCTGCGTATCGTCGACCGCTATCTGGCGCGCGAACTCCTGTGGAGTTTCGCTGCCGCCACCGCGATCCTGCTGCTGGTGACGGTCGGCGCGACGGTAGCCGACCTGCTCGCCAAGATTGCGCGCGGCCGCGTCGCCGCCGACCTGCTGCTCGCCCTGATCGGCCTGCGCACGGTCGATACGCTCACCTTGCTGGTGCCGCTGGCGGCGTTCCTTGGCGTGCAGATGGCTTATGGGCGGCTCTACCGCGAGAGCGAGATGGCCGTGTTTGCGGCCTCGGGCCTGCCGGCAACCGGATTGCTGCGCCCGCTCGCGCTGTTCGGCGTGCCGCTGGCGATCGCCATCGCCTTGATTGCGTTCTGGCTCGCGCCGGCCGCGGTGCGCCAGGCGCAGTCGCTGCAGGAAGAGGCGAGCCGTTCGCTGATCATCGCCGGGCTCGAGCCCGGGCGCTTCGTCGAACTGCCCAAGAACGACGGCGTCATGTACGTGGAGGACATGAATGCCGACGGCACCAAGTTCCAGAAGCTGTTCCTGGAAAGCGAACGTGTGAATGCGAAGGACGGCAGCGTCGGCATCAACATTGTCACCGCAGCGAGCGGCGAGCTGTTTCACGATGCCGACGCCACCCGGCGCTTCCTCGGCCTCGATGACGGTTTCCGTGTCGAGGGCACGCTCGGGCAGGACAACTGGCGCCTGATGCGTTACGCGCGCAACGACATCCAGTTGCCGGACAACGATACCGACACCACGCCCGATTCGGTCAAGCGCAGCGCGCCGACGCTGCGCTTGCTGGCGAGCGCCGACCCGGTGCAGCGCGTGGAACTGCAATGGCGCCTGGCCGCGCCGGTTTCCGTGCTCGTGCTGGTGCTGCTCGGCCTGCCGCTGGCCAAGTCCTCGCCGCGCGAGCCGCGCTACGCGCGCCTGCTGATCGCTCTGCTGGCCTGGTTCGTCTACTACAATTTCCTCGCGCTGGATCGCTCCTGGCTGAGCCAGGGCAAGCTCGATCCACGCGTCGGTTTCTGGTGGGTGCAGATTCCCACGGCGCTGATCGCCGTGTATCTGATCTGGCGCAGCGACAAGCTGCCCAGGCCCAAGCCCGTGCGCTTGCGCGTGCAGGCGGGAGCGGCCTGATGCGCATGGCCGCGTTCAAGCAAGTCGACAAGCTCGTCGCGATGGCCGTGCTCGGTGCGGTGCTCGTGACCTGGGGATTCCTGGTCGGTTTCGATGCCTTTCGAGCCTTCGTCGGCGAGATCAACGACATCGGCACGGGCCAGTACACGCTGAGCAAGGCGGTGGCCTACACCTTGCTCACCGTGCCGCGACGCGGCTACCAGTTCTTCGGCTATGCGGCGTTGATCGGCGGACTGCTCGGCATGGGCGGGCTGGCAACAAGCGGCGAGCTGACCGCGCTGCGCGCCGCGGGGCTGTCCAAGCTGCGCATCTGTTTTTCCGTGATCGTGGCGCTGACCGCGCTGACCGTGCTGGTCATGCTGATGGGTGAGACCATCGGCCCGCGCGGCGAACAGAAGGCCGATGCGCTGGCGCTTGCGGCCAAGTCGAAGGATGTGGCGATCGGCCGTGGCGGCAGTCTGTGGGCCCGCGACGGGCGCAATGTGGTCAATGCCAAGCACGGCCGCACACGCGCCGGCAAGCTCGGGTCAGCGGTGGAATTGCAGGACGTGCGCGTATTCGAGTTCGACGCCGCCGGCAAGCTGACCGCGCTGTCGCTGGCGAAAACGGCCACCCACGCGAATGGCGAGTGGACCTTCCACGACGTTCGCCGCACGCAGTTCGGCGAAGCCTCGGCGACGAGCACGATTTTGCCCGAAGCGCAGTGGAAATCGACGCTTGATCCGAACGTGCTCGCTGTGTCGATGATCCATCCCGAATACCTGTCGATCGGCGACCTTTCGCGCAACATCGACTACATGCAGCGCAACCGCCAGGACGCCGGCAGCTACCAGCGCGCGTTCTGGGGCCGCATTTTCTATCCGTTCAATGTGCTCGTGCTCGCGTTCTGCGCCGTGCCGTTCGCTTTCGGCACGCTGCGCACCGGCGGCATGGGCAAGCGCCTGTTCATCGGCATCGCGCTGGCCATCTCGTATTACTTCTTCCAGAGCGCCGTGGTCAGCATGGGCGCGGTATACAATTTCAACCTCGCTCTTGCGAATGCGCTGCCGTCGCTGCTGCTGGCCGGCGGAGCGATGGTTTATTTCCGGCGTTACGGCTAGGTTTTCGATAAGCGTACAACACGCGTCCGCGCCGCGATGTCGTGCCAGGTACGCCGCCGTGCATCGATGAGCGCCCACCAGAATCCCGCGCCGAGCGCGGCGAGCGATATCAACGCTACGACAAAACGCAGGAGTGAGCGTAGCCACGGTATGCGGTTGCCCTTCGCATCGACTGCGCGCAGGCGCCACGCGCGCATGCCGATGGTCTGGCCGCCGCGCGACCACGACACGACGAAATACGCGGCGCTGAGTACGAGCGCGAATCCCTGCAAGAGGAGCTTGCCGGCAAGCACGTGCGTGTCGAGTTGGCCACCGGTGACGGCCAGCGCGAGCACGGCGGCCACGAACCACAATCCGATCAGGGGCAGCAGGTCGTAGCCGGCGGCGGCAAGACGCAATCGCAGGCTTGCGGGTGTTGCGGGATCGGGCGCGTTCATCGGAAACTCCCTGCGTCATGTCGGCTGAATCTACACCACCCATCGACGCCATCGACGCCACCGCGATCGACGCGTTTGTCGAAAAGCTGTGGTCCGAAAGCGGCTTGGCCGACAACACGTTGTTGAGCTACCGGCAGGACCTGGAAGGCCTGTCGCGCTGGCTGGCGGGGCAGGGCAGGAGTCTGGACCGTGCCACGCGCGAATCGCTCAATGCCTATCTCGCCACGCGCTTTTCGGCCGGCGGACGCCGCGGCGCGGGCTACACCGCGCGCAGCAATGCACGCTTGCTGTCCACCCTGCGCAGCTTCTACCGCCAGCGTGCGGCGCTCGGCGCGATCGCCGAAGATCCCACGCTTTTGCTCGATGCGCCGAAATTGCCGCGGCCGTTGCCGAAGGCGCTGTCCGAACGCGAGGTGGAGGCGCTGATTCGCGCGCCGGACGTGGAAACGCCGCTGGGCCTGCGCGACCGCGCCATGTTCGAGCTGATCTACGCGACCGGTTTGCGCGTGAGCGAACTCGTCGGACTCGCAACGAGCCAGGTCAACCTGCGCCAGGGCGTGCTGCGCGTGACTGGCAAGGGCGGCAAGGAGCGCCTCGTGCCGCTCGGCGAGGAAGCACAGGACTGGCTGGAGCGCTATTACGCGCAATCGCGTCCGGTCCTGCTGCGCGGCACCGCGGTCGATGCGGTATTCGTCACCGCGCGGCGCGCGGGGATGACCCGGCAGATGTTCTGGACCATGGTAAAGCGCCACGCCATGACGGCAGGCATCGACGGCAAGCGCATCTCGCCGCACGTGCTGCGGCACTGCTTCGCCACGCACCTGCTCAACCACGGCGCCGACCTGCGCGCGCTGCAGATGCTGCTCGGCCACAGTTCGCTGTCGACCACGCAGATCTACACCCTCGTCGCGCGCGAAGGGCTGAAACGACTGCATGAGCGGCATCATCCCAGAGGGTGAGCTGTGCGATAATTGTTATATTCGGCCCGCCTTGACGGTCTGCAAGGCGCATGCCGCGCCACCCAGAGATTCCCATGTACCGATTCGCACTGTTCGTCCTGCTGGCAATGTCCGCATTGTCCGCTTCCGCCGCCGACGATCCCAAGGCCGTCGTGACCACGGCCGTGCACAAGCTCGCGCCGAACGCGAAGATCGAATCCGTCGCACCGGCGCCGTTGGCCGGTTTCTACGCCGTCGTCGCCGACGGGCATCCGGTCTACGTCAGCGCGGACGGCAAGTATCTGATCGAAGGCCACGTCTACGACATCGATGCGCGCCGCAACCTGATGGACGAGGCCATGTCCGGCGTGCGCAAGCGCGCGCTGGACGCTATTCCGGAGAGCAAGCGCATCACCTTTTCGCCGCCGCATCCGAAATACCACGTCACCGTGTTCACCGATCCGGATTGCCCGTATTGCCGCGAGTTCCACAAGCAGATCGCCGATTACAACAAGCTCGGCATCGCGGTGGACTATGTGCTGTTTCCGCTCAGCATCCATCCGGGCGCGGACAAGGTTTCACAGACGGTGTGGTGTTCGAAGGATCGCAACACCGCGTTCAACGAGGCGCTGGCGGGCAAGACGCTGGCACCGCTGACCTGCCCGAATCCGATCGCCGAGATCACCGCCACGGCGGGTTCGATCGGCGTGAACGGCACGCCCGGCATCTTCGCCGACGACGGCAGCCAACTCGGCGGCTACTTGCCACCGCAGCAGCTGGCGCAGCGCCTGGAACTGCTGGAAGCGCCCAAACCCGCGCACTGAACCAAGCGCGCATCGGCACTGTCCAATGCGCTAGCGTCTGACCGGAAACCGCACCATGTTGAAGTATCTGATCGCCCTTGCCGTGCTCGTTGCCGCCGCGCCGTCCGCGCGCGCGGCCGACCCCGCCGAAAAGACCGTGCGCGACGCGGTGCACTCGCTGCTGCCGCTGGCGGTGATCGACAAGACGGTCAAGTCCGACCTGCCCGGATTTTACGAGGTGGTCATCAGCGGGCAGATCGTCTACGTCAGCGCCGACGGCAAATACCTGCTGCAAGGCAGCCTGTACGACGTGGCGCGCAAGCAGAACCTCACCGACGCGAGCCTTGCCGCCATGCGCGCGCAGGCGATCGCGAAACTGCCGGCAGCGAAGGAAATCCGTTTCGACGTGGCCAATCCCAAGCACACCGTCACCGTGTTCACGGACGTGGATTGCCCGTACTGTCGCGCCTTCCACAAGAACATCGGCCAGTACAACGCGCTCGGCATCTCCGTGCATTACGTGATGTTCCCGCTCGACATCCATCCCGGCGCCGACAAGAAGGCAGAGGCCGTGTGGTGCGCGACGGACCGTAACACGGCCTACACCGCGGCGATGAACGGCCGTGATCCGGGCAACGCGACCTGCGCCAACCCGGTCGCCGAAACCAAAGCGCTGGGCATCCAGCTCGGCATCAACGCCACGCCGACGGTGTTGGCCGAAGACGGCACCTCGGTGGATCTGGCGCGCGCGACCTCGCCGCATGGCCTGCTCGCCGAACTCGATCGGCTGGCTGCCGCACGCACGAAAGCGGCGAGCGTCGCCGCGCGCTGAGGTTGGCGCACGCGCGTCCGTTGCGTTCGCGCCGCCGCGGCGCTGTGGGATAATGCGCGCCCCCTGAACGCGCGCTCGCCATGATCGTCTACGACGGGCTCACGGCCCTTTCCCCGTTTCGCCTGGAGCGTCTGAACCGCGACCTCGCCGCGGCTGCTCCGAAGAGCCGCGTGAGCGCCGCGTGGTGGGTCTATTTCGTCCAAGCCGAGGCAAACGCGCCGGATCCGGCGAAACTGTGCGAGGTTCTGCGCGCTCACGTGGGTGAGCCGAAGGCGGCGACGTTGTGGGCCGTGCCGCGCCTGGGCACGATCTCGCCATGGTCGAGCAAGGCCACCGACATCCTGCGCGGCTGCGGCTTCGCAGTCGCGCGCGTGGAACGTGGCATCGCTTTCGCCGTGGACCGCGCACCGTCCACGGGCAGCGCCGATTTCGACCGCCTCGCGCGGGCCCTGCACGATCCGATGACGCAATCGGTGCTGACCTCGCTGGCCGGCGCGGACGCTCTGGTTCGTGCCGGGCAGCCTGGCCCGCTGCAGCGTACGGCGTTAGGCGCAGATCCGATCACCGCGCTCGGGGAGGCCAACCGCCGGCTCGGCCTCGCGCTGGCGCCGGACGAAATCGAATACCTGGCGGCGCGCTATGCGGAACTGCGCCGCGATCCGTCCGACGCGGAGCTGATGATGTTCGCGCAGGCCAATTCCGAGCACTGCCGGCACAAGGTCTTCAACGCGCGCTGGACGATCGACGGCGAGGAGCAGCCGCAATCGCTGTTCGGCCTGATCAAGGCGACGCACGCGGCCGCGCCGCAGCACACGCTGAGCGCCTACAGCGACAATGCCGCCGTGATCGAGGGCAACGCCGTGCGCCGCTTCTTCGCGGATGCGCAAAGTGGAAAATACGGCATTGTGGAAGAATCCACACCATACGCGATCAAGGTCGAGACGCACAATCATCCCACGGCGATCGCACCATTTCCGGGCGCCGCGACCGGTGCCGGCGGCGAGATCCGCGATGAAGGCGCGGTCGGCCGCGGTGGCAAACCCAAGGCCGGCCTGACCGGCTTCACCACGTCCTACCTGCGCATTCCCGGCTTGCCGCGACCGTGGGAAAAGGAACGCCCGCTGCCGCCGCGCATGGCCAGCGCGTTCGAGATCATGCGCGACGGCCCGCTCGGCGCGGCCGCGTTCAACAACGAGTTCGGGCGTCCCTGCCTGGGCGGCTATTTCCGCACGTTCGAGGTCGAGTGCGGCAGCGACGGCACGCTGCGCCGCGGCTACGACAAGCCGATCATGATCGCTGGCGGCCTGGCCAACGTGCGTGCACCGCACGTACTCAAACAGCAATTGCGCGCCGGCGATGCGGTGATCGTGCTCGGTGGTCCGGCCATGCTGATCGGGCTGGGCGGCGGCGCGGCCTCGTCGGTGGCCGGCGGCGACAGTTCGGCGGAACTGGATTTCGCCTCGGTGCAGCGCGACAACGCCGAAATGCAGCGGCGCTGCCAGGAAGTCATCGACGCCTGCTGGGCGCTGGGCGAGGCGAACCCGATCGTGTCCGTCCACGACGTCGGCGCCGGCGGCCTGTCAAATGCGATCCCGGAAATCCTGCACGACGCCGGCGTTGGCGGGTGCATCGAATTGCGCAAGATTCCCAGCGCCGATCCGCAACTGTCGCCGATGCAGGTCTGGTGCAACGAGGCGCAGGAACGCTACGTGCTCGGCTTGCGTCCCGCCGACGTGGCGCGCTTCTCTGCGATCTGCGCGCGCGAGCGCTGTCCGTTCGCCGTGGTCGGCGCGGCGACGGCGGATGAGCGTCTGGTTGTCGTGGACACTGCTGCGACTGGCGACGCGGTGAACGTGATCGATCTGCACATGGACGTGCTGTTCGGCAAGACGCCGAAGATGGAACGTGACGCCGAGCGCAAGCCCGCGCGCGTGGACATCGTCCCGGACCTGGACGGCATCGTGCTTGAAGAGGCGATCACGCGCGTGCTGCGCCTGCCCGCGGTCGGTAGCAAGTCCTTCCTCGTCACCATCGGCGACCGCACCGTGGGCGGGCTGTGCGCGCGCGATCCCATGGTCGGTCCATGGCAGGTGCCGGTCGCCGATTGCGCGGTGACGCTCACGGATTTCGACGGCTATGCGGGCGAGGCGATGGCGATGGGCGAGCGCACGCCGCTGGCCCTGCTCTCGGCGCCGGCCGCCGCACGCATGGCGATGGGCGAGGCGCTGACCAACCTCATGGCCGCGCCGGTCGCGAGCCTGGACGAGGTCAAGCTGTCGGCGAACTGGATGGCGGCGGTCAACCATCCGGGCGAAGACGTTGCCCTGTTCGACGCCGTGAAGGCGGTATCCGAACTTTGTCCCCCATTGCGCATTTCCATTCCGGTCGGCAAGGATTCGCTGTCCATGCAGACCGTGTGGCAGCAGGATGGCCAGCAACAGCGTACGGTCGCGCCGGTATCGCCCATCATCACGGCGTTCGTGCGCATCGACGACGCGCGCCGCGCGCTGACGCCGCAGCTCGTGCTCGACGCGGGCGCAACCGAGTTGTGGCTGCTGGACCTGGGCGAGGGCCGCAACCGCCTTGGTGGCTCCGTGCTGGCACAGGTCTTCAACCGCGTCGGCGGCCTGCCGCCGGATTTCGACGATGCCGGATTGTTCACGCGCTTCTTCGCCGCGCTCAAGGCGGCACGGGATCGGAACCTGCTGCTTGCCTACCACGACCGCGGCGACGGCGGCGTGATCGCCACGCTGATCGAGATGGCATTCGCCGCGCATTGCGGCCTGGACCTGGAGCTGACCGGCTGGGCCGACAACACGCTGTCCGCGCTGTTCTCCGAAGAACTCGGCGCGGTCGTGCAGGTCAAGACGGCCGACCGCGAGGAGTTTCTTGCCTTGCTTGAAGAACATGGATTGAAAAAACTGGCGCATTTCGCCGGCAGCCCGCACGCGCGCAAGCGCGTGAAGCTGTGGCTCAACGATGAGGCGATCGCGCGCTGGCCATGGGACGACCTGATGAAATCCTGGTCGGAAACGAGTTTCGCGATGACCGAACGCCGCGACAATCCGGAAACAGCGCGCGCCGAATACGCCTGGCGCTGCGACGACGACGATGCCGGCATCTCGCCCAGGCTCACGTTCGATCCGACCCAGGACATCGCCGCGCCGTTCATTGGCAAGGGTGCGCGGCCCAGGGTCGCGATCCTGCGCGATCAGGGCGTCAACGGCCAGATCGAGATGGCCGCGGCGTTCACGCGCGCCGGCTTCGACGCGTTCGACGTGCACATGACCGACCTGCAGAACGGCCGTTATCGCCTTGACGAGTTTTCCGGCTTCGCCGCCTGCGGCGGTTTTTCCTACGGCGATGTGCTCGGCGCCGGGCGCGGCTGGGCGACCTCGATCCTGTTCAATGCGCGCCTGCGCGACCAGTTCGCCGGCTTTTTCGCCGATGCGCGCAAGTTTGCGCTCGGCGCCTGCAACGGCTGCCAGATGTTGGCGGCGTTGAAGTCGATCATCCCCGGTGCCGAAAGCTGGCCGAGCTTCGAGCGCAATGCGTCCGAACAATACGAGGCGCGCGTGGCCACGCTGGAAGTCGTCGAATCGCCGTCGATCTTCCTCAAGGGCATGGCGGGTTCGCGCATTCCCGTGGCAGTCGCGCACGGCGAGGGCCGTGCCGTGTTCGCGGAGCGCGGCGATGCCAAGCGTGCGCAAGCCTGCCTGCGCTTCGTCGACAACCGCGGCAAGGCGACGGAAGCGTTTCCGCTGAATCCGAACGGGTCGCCCAAGGGCGTCACCGGATTCACCGCTGCTGACGGTCGCGCGACGATCCTGATGCCGCATCCGGAGCGCGTGTTCCGCAGCGTGCAGATGTCGTGGGCGCCGCACGCATGGGGCGAGGACTCGCCGTGGATGCGGATGTTTCGCAATGCGCGAGTTTGGGTGGGCTGAGTGACGCTGTCGCCGCTCAGACGCTTCCTCCTTTCTGCGCTCCTGTGGCTGCCGCTCGCGTTCTTTTTCTGGTTCGAGTTCGCCGGTCCGCTGGTATGGCCGGTGATCGCGATGGCCAAGCTCGTGATGCTCAAGGCGTGGCCGAGCCTGTTCACCGCGGTGGCGCAGGGCGCGGATCTGCTCGATGCGCACGGGCGCGTGCTTGGCCATCCCGGGTATCTCATGCAGATTTCCAGCGCTGTGCTGGTCAATGTCGCCGCGCCGGGACAGCCCGCGAAATTCGGTTTCATCGAACCGGTGGTCAATCCGATGATCTACGGTTACGCGCTGCCGCTTTTCGCGGGCCTGGTACTGGCCACGCCGCTGACGCGCTGGCAGCGCACGCGCCAGATCGCGCTCGGTTGCGTCGTGATCTGGATTGCGCAGGCCTTCGGTGTGGTCGCCGAAAGCCTGAAAGCCGTCGGCCTGGATGCCGGCCAGCCGGGTGCCGAGGCGCTGCAGCGCGCCGGGATTCCGCTCAACGCGGTAGCATTGGCCTACCAGTTCGGCTATCTGATCCTGCCCGTGCTGGTGCCGGCGGTGTTGTGGATCACTTGCAACCGGCCGTTCATCGAAGAACTGATCCGCCCGGCCGGCGGGGAACCTGCGCCCGGCCCCGGGGTCGAACATCCGCCTTCAGGGGAAAAGTAAAGCCATGTCCGCGGTAATGGAAACGTCAAATCCGGCCCCCGCCGAATCGCTCGACGAGCGCATCTGCGAGCACCTCGTCGCGCGCGGCCGCCTGAAGGAAGCGGACCTGGCGCGCGCGCGCCGCCTGCTCGAGGAGAGCGGCGACGGCAACCTGGTGCCGCTGCTCACGCGCCTGGGCCTGGTCTCCGAACGCGAGATGGGCGAGAGCCTTGCCGAAGTGCTGGGTCTGCAACTGCTTTCGGCCAAGGAATGCCCGGAGGCGCCGCCGCCGAACGTGCAGATGTCGGTGCGCTTTCTCAAGCAATACCACGTCGTGCCGATCGCCGAGTCCGAAACCGGCGTGACCTTGCTCATGGCCGATCCGGCCGAAACCTATCCGCTGCAGGCGTTGGCGCTGGCGACAGGCAAGGGCATCGAGCCGAAGGTCGGATTGCCGAGCGAGATCGACGACCTGATCGAGCGCTACTACGGCCAGGGGCGCTCGGCGATGGGCGCCATCGTCGAGAACCTGAGCGACGAAGCCTCACGCAGCGAAGACGACATCGAGCACCTGCGCGACCTCGCTTCCGAGGCGCCGGTCATTCGCCTGGTCAACCTCGTCATCCAGCGCGCGGTCGAGCAGCGCGCATCCGATATCCACGTCGAGCCGTTCGAGAATCGCCTGAAGGTCCGCTACCGCATCGACGGCGTGCTGCTCGAAGTCGAGTCGCCGCCGGCGGCGTCGACCGCGGCCGTCATTTCGCGCATCAAGATCATGGCGAAGTTGAACATCGCCGAGCGCCGCCTGCCGCAGGACGGCCGCATCATGATCCGCGTGCAGGGCAAGGAACTGGACTTGCGCGTGTCCACCGTGCCCACCTCGTGGGGCGAATCGGTGGTGATGCGTATCCTCGACCGCGAATCCATCGTGTTCGATTTCCACACGCTCGGCTTCACCGACGAGTTCCTGCCCAAGTTCATGAAGGTGCTGGAGCTGCCGCACGGCATCCTGCTCGTCACCGGCCCGACCGGTTCGGGCAAGACCACGACGCTGTACACGGCGCTGTCCAAGCTCAATACGCCGGACGTCAAGATCATCACGGTCGAGGATCCGGTCGAATACCAGATCGAGGGCATCAACCAGATTCAGGCCAAGCCGCAGATCGGTTTGGACTTCTCGCACGCGCTGCGCTCGATCGTGCGCCAGGATCCGGACATCATCATGATCGGCGAAATGCGCGACCTGGAAACCGCGAAGATCGCGATCCAGTCCGCGCTCACCGGTCACCTGGTGCTGTCGACGCTGCACACCAACAACGCCGCCGGCGCGGTCACGCGCATGCTCGACATGGGCGTAGAGGATTACCTGCTCACCTCCACCGTCAACGGCGTGCTTGCGCAGCGCCTCGTGCGCCGGCTCGAAGCCACGCATGCGGAGAAATACGACGCGCTACCCGAAGTCGTCGAGGAATTCGGCCTGCGCCGCTTTCAGCCGGACGGCAAAATCCAATTGTATAAACCGGTCGCTTCGCCGCTGACCACGAGCGGGTACCTGGGCCGCACCACGATCATGGAATTCCTCGTCATGAGCGATCCGATCCGGCGCCTGGTCATGCAGCACGCCGACATGGGCAAGCTCGAGGAGCAGGCGCGCAGCGAGGGCATGCGCACCATGTATGAAGACGGCCTGGTCAAGTCGCTGCTTGGCACGACCACGATCGAGGAAGTGCTGCGCGTGACCTCGGAAAGCTGATGGCGCTTTACCGCTACAAGGCCGTCACGCCGACCGGCGAGGTTCTCGAGGGGCAATTCGAGGTTGCGTCCAACGACGAGGCCGTGGCGAGAATCCAGGACGCCGGCAACATCCCGCTGGAAATCCACGCCGCGGTCGACGGCGGCGGCGCGGGTTCGCTCGCGGGCCTGTTCGCGCGCGCGGCGATGAGTCCGGCGCAGGTACTCCAATTCACGCAACAGTTGTCGACCCTGCTCGGCGCCGGTCAGCCGCTGGACCGTGCGCTGCAAATTTTGCTGGAACTGCCGGAAAGCGAAAAGGCGCGGCGCATCATCGAGCGCATCCGCGACCATGTGCGCGGCGGCGCGCCGCTGTCGGACGGCCTTGAAGCCGAGCCGCAGGTGTTCTCCAAACTCTATGTGAACATGGTCCGCGCCGGCGAAGTCGGCGGTGCCCTCGATACCACGCTGGCGCGCCTGGCACAGTACCTGGAGCGCGCCAAGGCGCTCAAGGAGAGCGTGATCAACGCGCTGATTTACCCTGCGATCCTCATCGTCATGGTGTTCGCCGCGCTGTTCGTGCTGCTCGTGTTCGTGGTGCCGCAGTTCGCGCCCATGTTCAAGGACATGAACGTGGAACTGCCGATGATCACCAAGATCGTGCTGGCCATCGGCAACACCCTGCGCGATTTCTGGTGGGGCATTGCCGGCCTGATTTTCGTGGGCGTGATGTACGTGCGGCGGCAATTGGCCGATCCGCCGACGCGCCTGAAGTTCGATGCCTGGATTCTCAAGCGCCGCCTGTTCGGCACGCTCATCGCCAGGCTCGAAACCGCGCGGCTGGCGCGCACGCTCGGCACCCTGCTCAAGAACGGCGTGCCGTTGCTCACCGCGCTCGGCATCGGCCGCAACGTGCTCGCCAACTCGGCGCTGGCCGAAGCGGTGGACGCGGCCACCGAAGAGGTCAAAACCGGCGGCGGCCTCGCCTTTGCGCTGGGCCAAAGCAAGCGCTTTCCGAAACTCGCGCTGCAGATGATCGCGGTGGGCGAGGAATCCGGCGCGCTAGATGACATGCTGATAAAGACCGCGGATACCTTCGATGCCGAAGCCAGGAACACCGTCGATCGCCTGCTTGCCGCGCTGGTGCCGGCGATCACCGTGGTCATGACCGGCGTGGTCGCGGTCATCATGATGGCGATCCTGCTGCCGATCCTGAACATCACCAGTTCCCTACAGTGAGACGAATATGAAAATGTATACATTGCAGCGAGACGGCCTGCGTACCGGCGCGGCCGGCTTTACCCTGATCGAGATGATCGCCGTGCTGGTGCTGATCGGCATCGTCATGACCATCGTTGGCGGCAAGGTGATGCAGAACTTCCAGAATGGCGAATACAAGGCCGGTGTTGCCGGCGTGCATTCGCTGGAGATGAAGGTGCAGGCCTACATGCTCGACAACGGTTCGCCACCGCAAAGCCTGAACGATCTGGTCGCGCGCCCCGGCAACGCCAGCAACTGGAACGGGCCGTATGCGAAAGAGGCGGATTTGAAGGATCCGTTCCAGCACCCGTATTTGTACAAGGCGCCGGGCGACCATGGCGACTTCGACATCATTTTCTACGGCAAGGATGGCCAGGTCGGCGGCGACGGCCTGAACAAGGATTACGGCAACTGGCAGTAAGCCATGCGTGCGTCGCGCCAGTCCGGATTCACGCTGATCGAACTGGTCGCGGTCATCGTGCTGATCGGCATCGCGCTCAGCGTGGTGTCGTTGTCGTTCAGCAAGAGCATGAACTCGGCCAAGATCCAGGCCGCGACGCGTGACCTCGTCGCCGCGCTGCGCTACACGCGCGGGCAGGCCATCGTGACCGGTCAGCAGGCGGCGCTGGACCTTGATATCAAGTCCAACACCTATCAGGCGCCGCACAGGCCGATCGTGAAACTGCCCACGGACATGCAGATGGCGCTGTACACCGCCGACAGCGAACAGACCAGCGCGAGTTCGGGGCGCATCCGTTTTTTCCCGGACGGCGCATCAACCGGCGGCCACATTTCCGTACGCCTGGGCGAACGTGAATGGCGCATCAACGTGAGCTGGCTGACTGGCGAAGTGACGCGCGAAGAACGGACCGCGCATTGAACGTTGTCTCAATGTATATGTTTCCACAAATTTCCAAACGTCGCGCGACGCCGGCATTTCAAAAGAGTGGGGGCTTCACTCTGATCGAACTCGTCGCCGCGTTCGTAATCTTCGCGATTGGCTTCGGCGTGCTGCTGCAGATCCTGTCGACCTGCCTGCACACCACGGCGCAGGCGGCCGATTACACCCGTGCGGCGCTGTGGGCGCAGTCGCTGCTCGACGTGCAGGGCGTCGGCGAGCCGCTCAAGGACGGTGATTTCAACGGTTCGTTCGACGACAAGTACCGCTGGCGCCTGCAGGTTGCGCAAGTCCCGCCGCAGGACATCGCCCCGGTGGCTGGCACCGTGCCCGCCGCGGGCAATGCCGCCGCGGCGCCGCTGCAAACCACGCCGGTCGCGCCCAGCATCGATCTGTACAAATTGCAGCTCGACGTGACCTGGGGCAGCATCTATTTGCAGCACGACGCGCGCTTCGTCACCCTGCGCGCGCAGAACCCCGACATCGCGCAGGCGGCGCAGGCGCTGAATCCGGTGCGGGGCAGGTGACCGCTATGACGCGAATGCCAGCGCGCGCACGCGGCTTCACCCTGCTCGAGGTCCTGCTCGCGGTGATACTGCTGGGCCTGCTGATTGCTGGCGCCTACACCGGCATCCGCGCGTCGGCACACGCCATGCGTGCGGGCGAGGCCGCGATCGACCGTACCGATCGACTGCGCACTGCGCAGGAATTCCTGCGTCGCCAGATCAGCCACATCCTGCCGCTGCAATTCGCACGCGACGACAGCAACGGCACGATCCACGTGTTCGATGGCAACGCGCGCACGCTGCGCTTCGTCGCGCCGATGCCCGGCTACCTGTCGCGCGGCGGGCCCTATGTGCAGACGTTGGAACTCGCGCCTGGCAAGGACGGTCTGCAATTGCGCTTCAGCGACGTGATGCTCAATGGTTACGACCCGACCCGATCCAGCGAGGATCCCGCCAACACCGTGGTGCTGCTCGACCGCATTGCCGACGGCCGCTTCGAATACCGCACCCTCGACGCAGATGGCAACCTTACCGACTGGAGCAGTGATTGGCAGGATCCGGAGATTACCCCGCTGATGGTGCGCATCGACCTGACCATGCAGGCGGGCGTGCAGATGCCGTGGCCGACCCTGGACGTGCCGCTGATGCTCAATGCCGGTGCGATCCGCCCGCGCGGGCCGATGCTGATCCGCGCGGGGGGTGCGCAATGAACGCGTGCCGTCAGCGCGGTGTCGCCCTGATCCTGGTGATCTGGGTAATCGCCTTGATGGGCATCCTGCTCGGCAGCTTCGCCCTGATCGCGCGCACCGAGAACTTCGAATCGCGGCACTTGTTCGACGGCACCACCGCGCGCTACGCGGCGCAGGCGGGCATCGAGCGCGCGGTTTACGAATTGAGCAATCGGGACATGACCCAGCGTTGGGTTGGCGATGGGCGTCCCTACGATTTCGAATTCGATGGTGCGCAGGTACAGGTGCAACTCACCGACGAATCCGGCCTCATCGACATCAACACTGCCGACGATGCGCTGCTGCAAGGACTGTTCGCGTCGGTCGGCGTGCCGCCGGAACAGGCCGTGACGTTGTCGGATGCGATCCAGGACTGGCGCGATCCGGACGATATGCCGCGTCCGCATGGTGCCGAGATCAACGAATACAAGGCGGCCGGACTTGCGTACGCTCCGCGCAACGCGCCGTTCCAGACCGTGGGTGAAGTGCAGCAGGTGCTGGGCATGAACTACGACCTGTTCGAGAAGATCGAACCGGCGATCACCATCTACGGTGGCGGCGTGCAGCCGAATCCGGCGTATGCACCGATGGAAGTCCTGCTGGCGCTGCCGGGCATGACGCCGGATCTGGCCCAGCAGTTGATTGCCGCGCGCCAGCAGGTGCTGCCGGGGCAGGGCCTGCCGGGCCAGCCCGGAGCAGCCGGGCTGACCCTGCCAGACGGCACCCCCGTCGTGGCCAATGGCGGCGGGAACACGTACACTATTCGATCCCGTGCCACGCTCGCCAACGGCGCCAGCACCCTGCTCGACGCCAGTGTCCGGCTGGGCGGCGTCGGCGCGGCGGGGCAGCCGTACACCGTCCTTCGCTGGGATCAGAAAGAAAGCTCCCGATGACCCTCACCGAAGCGCTCGATCTTCAGCTCGCCCGCTTGCGCACGCGCTACGCACGCACGCCGCTGCCGCGATTTTTCGCCTGGTGGGGGCACGAGCTGGCGGCGCTGTTGCCGACGCGCTGGCGCGGCCTGCTCGCCGAACGCGACGATGCGCTGCTGCTCGACGTCGCCGGGCGCGAGATGATCGTGTGGCGGCAATCCGCGCAAGGTTGCGCCGAGTTGGGACGCGTGAATCTGGACGATCCCGCCGAAGCGCAGAAGACCGCATTCGCGCGCCTGCGCGATGGACTCGACGCGCCGGATCTGCGCCGCATCTACTGCATCGACGGCGCGCGCACCTTGCGCCGCGCGGTCAGCCTGCCTGCGGCCGCTGAAGACAACCTGCGTCAGGTGCTGGCCTTCGAGATGGACCGGCAGACGCCGTTCAAGGCCGACCAGGTGTATTTCGATTTCCGCCTCGCGCCGCGCGCGACGGCCGAGCGCAACCTGCACGTGGAACTGACCGTGGTGCCGCGCTCACAACTCGACGCGGAACTTGCCGCGATTGCCGGCAGCGCGCCGATGCTCGACGGCGTGGATTGCTGGAGCGGCGGGCGCGGCGGCGCGCGCCTGGGCCTGAACCTGTTGCCCGCCGAGCGGCGCTATGCGCGCAAGAACCTGCGCCTGCGCCTGAACCTCGCGCTGGGAGCGGCGGCGGCGGTGCTGCTCGTCACCTGCATGCTGTTGTGGCTGGACAATCGCGCTTCCGCGCTGACCGCGATGCAGGCCGACGTGGCCAAGGCGCAGAACGACGCCAAGCAGGTGTCGCAATTGCGCAAGACTCTGCAGGAAACCATCGACTCGGCGAATTTCCTGGGCCGCAAGAAGCGCGCCACGCCGCTGATGGTCGATCTGCTCGAGGATCTGACCAAGCGCCTGCCGGATGACACATATCTGGAACGCCTCAACGTCGACGACAAGAACAAGATCGAATTGCAGGGATTGAGCGACGATGCGCCCAAGCTGATCGGCCTGCTCAACCAGTCCACGCTCCTGGCCAATCCCAGCGTGCAGGGCACGATCCAGCCCGATCCGCGCACCAAGAAGGACCGCTTCAACATCACCCTGGATTTTCGCGCGATTGCCGACGCGCAGGCCGCCGCGGCGAAATCCGCGACCGCGGCCAAGGCGGCTTCGGCCAAGGCGGCAGGAGGCACGCATGCGTCTGGCCAGTGATCCGCGCAACGGCCGTTTCCTCGCCGTGGTCCTGTTGCTGATCGCGGTCCTGCTCGGCTATGTGCTGCTCGTGCACTGGTGGTTCGTCGCGCCCGACCTCGCCATCGCTGCGCAGATGCAGGACTTGCGCGAGCAACAGCAGCGCTTCGCCGGCATCGTCGCGCAGCGCCCGCTGATCGAAAAGCGCCTGGCCCAGGTGCGCGCGTACGAACAAGGCAACCAGGCGTTCCTGTCCGATGCCGACGCGAACAGCGCGTTTTCCGATCTCACCCAGCGCCTGAAGCAGGCGATTTCCGCGCGCGTCAAGGACGAGAACAAGTGCGCGATCGTGAGCAATTCCAATTTCAAGGGCGGCGAGGAAGAACTCTACGAGCGCGTCACCATCCAGGTGCGCATGCGCTGTGCGCTTGAACCCTTTGCGCAAGTCCTGTACGAGCTGGAAAACAGCAACCCCTACCTGTTCGTGGACCAGTTGCTGATCTACCGCCAGCAATTCGGCTACGTGCCGCCGGGCGGCAAGGCGCATCCGCCGACAGCGCTGGACATCCGCTTCAACCTGTCGGGCTACCTGCGCAAGGCGGGGAAGAAGGCCGGATGAGCACGCAGGCCGCCAAATTGCTCAGTGCGGTCCTCGCCGCGGCGTGCGCGGTGCTGTTGCTGCTCGCCCTCGCCATGCAGTTCGGTTTCGGCCGCGGCTATGCCTGGCTGCAGCCGGACGTGGATTCCGCCGGTGTGGCCAATGTCGCCATCGACAAGACGCCGTTCAAGCTGCCGGCGGAGACGCAGTTCGCCGACACCACGGCGCGACCGCTGTTCAACGACGACCGCAAGCCGACGCCGGATACGCCGGACGCGTCCGATATCCCACCGCCGCCCAAGGTGCCGCTCAACATTGCGCTGACCGGCATTATCCTGACGCCGCAGGTGCACCTGGTGATGGTTCACGACAAGGCAAAGAACAAGGACGTCGCGCTCAGGGAAGGGATGCCGATGGAAGGCGACCAGGGCGGCTGGACCCTCACCAAAGTCAATCCGCGCAGCGCGGTGTTCCGCGAATCGTCGGGCGAAGAGGTCGAAGTGGAACTGTCCACTGCGGTTGCGAGTCCAAGCCCGAACGCCAACGCGCGGCCCGGCGTGCCCGCGCAGGTGGCACCGCATCCGCCCGCGGGTGCTGCGCCGGCCCAGAACATGCAGGCGCAGGCGTTGCAGCAGCGTATCGAGGAACGGCGCCGGCAGATGCGCGAGGAAGCCGAACGCCTGCGTCAGCAAAAAGCCGAACACAAGCAGTAGCAAACTACGGAGTGCTTCACGTGTCCCTACGCCCATCGATCATCCTTGTTTCGCTGCTGACCGCCGCGCTGGCCGGATGCGCCACGCTCGGCGCGGATCGCCAATTCAATCGCGAAATGGTCTCGTCCGCCGCACCGCAGAGCAAGTTGCCGGCGAGCAAGGTCGACGACGAGGCGCCGATCAAGATCGAAACGGACGACAAGGCGCATCAGAAGGCCGAGGCGCACATCGAGCCCGGCAGCGGCCAGTTCATCGACGAGAAACTCGCGCGCGAGCCGGTCGACGGCAAGGCCGCGGCGGAAGGCCAGATCACGTTCAATTTCGAGAACCAGCCGATCCAGGCCGTGGTGCAGGCCATTCTCGGCTCGCTGCTGCACGAGAACTACACGATCGCGCCGAACGTCACCGGCAACGTGACGTTTTCCACGTCCAGGCCGATCACGCCCGAGCAGGCCATGCCGATCCTGCAGATGCTGCTCGGCTGGACCAACAACGCGCTGGTGTTCAAGGAAGGCCGCTATGCCGTGGTGCCGGTCAAGGAGGCGATCCCCGGCAACCTGACTCCGCGCATCGGGCCGGCCGCGATCGCCAAGGGTTACGAGGTGCGCGCCTATCCGCTCAAGTACATCGCCGCCACGCAGATGCAGAAGCTGCTCAAGCCCTATGCGAAGGCCGACGCGGTCGTGACGGCCGACGATGCGCGCAGCCTGCTGGTCATGGCCGGTACCGCCTCGGAGCTGGCCAATTACCAGCGCACGATCCAGATCTTCGATGTCGACTGGCTCAAGGGCATGTCGGTTGGCGTCTACGGCCTGCGCAACATGGACGTGGACAAGATCATGCCGGAACTCGACAAGATCTTCGGCGCCTCCGGCGAATCGCCGCTGGCCGGCATGTTCCGCTTCATCCCGATGGAAACGACCAATTCGGTGGTCGTCATCACGCCGCAGAAGGAATACCTGGAGAAGGCCGAAAGCTGGCTGTACAAGCTCGACCAGGGCGTTGGCGAGAACGGCACGCAGCTCTACGTGTATGACGTGAAAAACGTCAAGGCGGTGGAACTGTCCGATCACCTGAATTCCATCTTCACCGGCCAGGTCAGCCAGCGCACGAGCAATCAGGGCAATGTCGCGCCGGGCCTCAAGCCGGTCAGCATCGGCCAGTTCAACAGTGGTGCCAGTGGTCGCGGCGGCCTCGGCGGCGGCGCCTACAACACCCAGACCCGGCAGCCGATGCAGAACCGCACCGGAGCCTCCAACATCACCACCACCGGCACCGGCACGCCGGCGGCGTCCGCGGGCGGCAAGCAGACCGACATCCGCATCACGCCGATCGAGGAAAACAACCAGCTGCTGGTCATGGCCACGCCCGGCGAATGGGACTCGATCCGCGCCGCGATTCATCGGCTCGATATCGCGCCGCTGCAGGTGCAGATCGAGGCCAAGATTTTGGAAGTCACCCTGACCGGCAACCTGCAGTACGGCGTGCAGTGGTGGCTGTCCGGGCTGATCAACAATTCCAACGCCGGCTCCGGCACCGGATTCCAGTATGAACCGCCATTCGTCAGCCAGAATGGAACTTCGGATCGGCATCGTGTCTCGCTCGGCGGCGGACCCCCGGCATCGTTGAACGGCAACGCCCCCGGCATTTTCTACTCGTATCTGAACAAGAATTTCCAGGTGGCCCTCAACGCGCTCGAAAAAAGCGGAAACTCGAAGATTTTGTCCTCGCCCTCGCTGGTGGTGATGAACAACCAGCAGGCGCAGCTCACGGTGGGCACGCAGGTCTCCGTCATTTCCGCGTCACTGGTCGGGTTGGGCGGATACGGAACGACCGGCACGACTTCAGGCATTTCCACGACCGGCATCGGCCAGGCCAACTACATCAGCACCGGCGTCACCCTCAGCATCACGCCGCGCGTGAATCCGGGCGGGCTGGTGTACATGGACGTGAGCCAGGAAGACACGTCACCGGATTACAGCACGGTCACGGCCAACAATCCGAATCCCGCGATCAACCAGCGCAACCTGGATACGCAGGTTGCCGTGCAAAGCGGGCAGACGGTCCTGCTCGGCGGCATGATCCAGGACCAGGACGGCGATTCACGCAATGGCGTGCCCGTGCTGAGCAAGATCCCCGTGCTCGGCAGCCTGTTCGGCAGCACGAGCAAGACTCGCCAGCGTACGGAACTGATCGTGCTGATCACGCCGCGCGTCGTCACCAATTCCGACGAGGCGCAACAGATGACACAGGAGTACGAGAGCAAGTTCGAATCGCTCGCGCCCTTGCGCGCCGGGCAGGCAGCCCCGGTTTCCGCGCCGCCATCGGCACCCGCACAGCACGAACCGCCGCCGGCACCCATGCCTCCCAAGGAGAATCCACAAGGTGAAAAGTAAAAAAGTATATTTTGCGAAGATCGCACTCGCCGCGGCCGCGCTGGCACTGGCCGGTTGCGCGGGCATGTCCGCGAAAAAGGACGAAGACACCTCCGTCATCAAGGCCAAGGCCGTGCAGCGCTGGGATTACCTCATCGCCAAGCAGGCGGACAAGGCCTACGATTTCCTTGCGCCCGGTTACCGCCAGACGATTTCGCGCGAGAAGTACGCGCATGACATGAACGACCGTGGCACACGCTGGAGCAAGGTGAAATTCATCTCCCAATCCTGCCAGCCGGAGGTATGCACCGTGCATTTGATGGTCGACTACACCCTGGACTTGGGTGGCCTGGCGGGAAATACCAAGGCAAACGGTTTTTCCACAGAGACCTGGATCAAGGCCGACGGGCATTGGTATTACCTGCCCAACCCGCTCCAGCCCAAGCCGGGTAAGGAGGGCGAGGCGGCGAAACCGTGATGGATTTGGCCGTATCTTGCCGAATTTGCATTGCCTTTGGCTTTGTCTTAGGATAGATTTGCTGTTGTCCACCCTGTCTCGGGGCGTAGGGGCCGTATGGCATGCCTCGCAGGTTGGCGAAAAAGCAAAAAGCCCTGTGGTCAAATTTAGGAGTGTTGTGATGAACAGAAATAGCTTGACGACTGCCGTCGTCGCCGGTATCGCCGGCGTTGTGGGCATCGCCAACATGGCGAATGCCGTCAACCTGAACCCGGATGGCTTGGGCCAGGTCCTGCTCTATCCCTACTACACCACCAATGCGGGTCAGCAGACGCTGATCTCGGTGGTCAACACCACCAATGTCGGCAAGGCCGTGAAGGTGCGCTTCCTCGAAGGCCATAACAGCCGCGAAGTGCTCGACTTCAACCTGTTCATGTCCCCGTTCGACGTGTGGACCGCCAACGTGTTCGCGCTCAGCGACGCGGGCGTCTCCGGCGGCGGTGCGGGCATCTTCACCAACGACAATTCGTGCACGGCTCCGGCCCTGACCGAGAGCACCACGCCGGGTGGCCTGTCCTATGTCGGTTTCCGTGACTACTACTACACGGGTTCCAACACGGACAGCGGCCCGACGACGCTCGACCGCACCCAGGAAGGCCATTTCGAGATGATCTCGATGGGCGACATCACGGGCGCGACGCTGCTCGCCGACATCACCCACAAGAACGGCGTGCCGCCGGGTTGCGCGAAGGCCGAGACCGATTTCGAGGCCAGCAGCTTCGCCGCCATCGTCGCCCCGACCTCCGGTCTGTTCGGCGCGGCTTCGGTGGTCAATGTGGCCAATGGCACGTATTACGCCTACAACGCCGACGCGATCGACGGCTTCACCGCGGTTCCGCTCGGCTTTACCACCGGCAGCTTGTTCCCCTCGCTGTCGAACGTGAACGATGCCGGCGGCAGCACCGCCACCTCGTACGTGTTCAACAACGGCGCGCTGCTGACCTCGCCGTACTCGCTCGGCGCTGGCCAGGGCATCGATGCGGTCAGTTCGATCTTCGCCGCCACCAACGTGTACAACGAATGGCAGTCGGCTGCCGACGGCAGCGTCGGTTCGGATTGGGTTGTCACCTTCCCGACCAAGCGCTTCTACGTCGATCCGCTGATCACCAGCTCGACCTCCGCCATCGCGCCGTTCACCGAAGTGTTCGGTGGTCTGGCCTGCAATAACAGCGGTTGCGCCTATACCGACCCGGATAACTCCTGCGTCGGCATTTCCGCCACCCTGTTCGATCGCGAAGAAGGCACCTACACCGCGCAGGGCTGCACGTTCTCGCCGTGTCCTCCGGGTCAGCCGGGTTCGGCGATCTGCAAGGAAACCAACGTCATCAGCTTCCTGGCCGATGGTACGGCGCCGGATATCCTCGGCTCCAGCCTGCGCCTGAACCTGAAGCCGTTCGGCTCCGCCGGCTGGGCCAACCTGGCCTTCACCGGCGCCGTTCCGTTCCGCGCGGCGAACAACGGCAACGTGTTCCAGGGTCTGCCGGTCACGGGCTTCGAAGCCGTGAACTTCGTCAACGGCAACCTGGGCGGCGTGCTCGCCAACTACAGCGGCGTGTACCGTCACCGTCTGGCTCGCGCCTGCACCAACGGCACCGGCGCTTGCTCCTGATCGCGTAATTGCAACCGTGTATCCGAGGGGCCCGCAAGGGCCCCTCTTTTTTTGCTACGCTTAACAACGACGTTACGCGATGCTGCCTAGAATGGCGGCGCCCCACCCGACAGAGCAAATTCCGACATGCGACGCTTACTGTTCCTCACCGGCCTATTCCTTGCCGCTTCCGCCACCGCCCAGACGGCCATTGACATCACCAGTCAGGCGGGGACCTGTTCGTATCCCACCGGCGCCGTGAGCAGCAGTTCTACTCCGGGGCATCTGGCCGCGACACTCAATGGAACGCCGTCCGGAACCGGCTGCAGTACCGGCGGCAGCGTTCCCGCGGTCACGTTCGGGCCTGCCTCGCCGATCGCTGCTAACAAGACCTCGCTGGTGGGCGGCACGGGCGTTTCCGACTCCTTTACCGTATTGCCGTTGAACGCGGTTTCCTGCGCGGCCGCGATCACCACGACGGCGGGCACCGGCACCGGCACGCTGACCAATGGTTCTACCGTGTGCAGTAGCCAGGCGGCTTGCACGCAGACGACGCCGTTCAGCATTCCGGCGACGTTCACCAATACCAGCACTTCCTTGAGCAGCACCTACAACGTAACGGTCACCTGCAACGCGGCGTCGGGAGCCATTCCCGCCACCACGTTGTCCAGCATCACCGTCACGCAGGCGGCCGCCGCCAGCGGCGGCACGCCAGCAGCGAATTTCACGTTCACCACCAGCGGCCTGACTGCCAACTTCTTGGATGCGTCGACCGATTCCGGCGGCAGCATCGGCTCCTGGTCGTGGAATTTCGGCGACACCACTTCGTCGACAGCGCAAAGCCCTTCGCACACCTATGCTGCTGCGGGTACCTACAGTGTCACCCTGACGGTGACCGACAGCGTGAGTGGCCAGCAAAGCACCACGGCGCCGCAGTCCGTGACGGTGAGTGCGGGTGCCGCCTGCCCGATCATTGGCAGCAGCACGGTTGGCATTACCAATTTCAGCCGCCTGACCGGGACGCACAGCGTGGACTATCAAGGTGGTGGCGCGAAGACCGTCGATGTGACGAGTTTCGCTTCCGCGTACGGTGGTGCCTGGCCAGGTTCTTACAACAGCAACCCCATTTACACCTTGCCAGTTTCGAATTACATTTCTGAACAGTTCACCGTGCCGTCCAACTACTTCACGGCGGCGAATGTGCCGAATCCGATATATGGCGACTACACCGTAGGCCAGACCGGGTTCGTCGCGCGTGTCAGCATCACCATCAGCACGGCCTGCGGCGATTTCAGCAATCCCGCTGCGTATCCCACGACGAGTACGGTCCTGCCGGGCTGCTGGCTGAATGCCGGGGCCGCGAATGCGTTCGTTCAATGGCGCAAGCCGTCGGGCATTAGCAGCTGCGAGCTCAGCGGCGGCGGCACGTACTTCTTGAATTTCATCAACGCCGACGTCAGCAATGTCACTCCCAGCGGCGGCACGGCTGCATCCAAGAAGAACGCCAACTGCACCAGTACGACATGTACCGCGCCCGTCTCGAACGGAATCGGTAACTGGAGCGAATACACGCCGCAGTAGCCGGAACACCCGAAACTTCGGGTGCCGCGCGTAGTCTCATGCTGGCCGCCGATTGGCGGCCAGCTTTTTTTCCCACAAGGAACGCCATGTACTCAACATCCAGAATTCGACGGCTGCGTGGATACACGTTCGCCGCCACGCTGCTTGCTTTTACCTCGTTCGCCTGCGCGCAAGATGCGGGTGGATCGCTGCCCCCGGGTGTGGTGGCCGAACAAGGCGGTGTGCAGGTGACCTTGACGGACATCGATGCCTACGCGGCGAAGATTCCGGAAAAGGACCGGGCCGGGTTTTTCGACAGCCCGAAGCGGATCGAGGATTCCATCATGACCTTGCTGCTGCGCAAGCAGCTCGCGGCCGAGGCGCGCAAGGCCGGACTTGAAAACGCCCCCGGTGTGCAGGCGCGTATTGAAGCCGCCACCGAAGATACGCTGGCGCAGGTTGACATCGAGCATCTTCGCGCAACTCTCAAGATACCTTCCTTCGATGAACTGGCGCACGAATATTACCTTTCGCACCCAGATCAGTTCGTTGTGCCCGGCGAGATCGACGTCGAGCACGTGCTGGTCTCGAGCAAGGATCGCGGCGCCGATGCGGCCAAGGCCATCGTCGGAAAAGTGGAGGCGGAAGCCAAGGCGCATCCCGATCAGTTCGATGCGCTGGTGGAAAAATATTCGGACGACCCCAGCAAGAAGGACAATCATGGCCTGATCGCCGATGTCGCTTCCGGCAAAGTGGTGCCCGCCTTCGCCAAGGCCGCCAAGGCCCTGAAAAAGCCGGGCGACATCTCGCCGATCGTGCGTACCGAGTATGGCTACCACGTGCTCAAGCTGGTCAGCCGCAAACCGGACACGCAGCGAACGTTTGCCGACGTCAAGGCCCAGCTCGTGGAAAAACTGCGCAACGATTGGATCGACCAACAGGTGGCGCAGCACACCGGCGACATGCGCGGCAAACCGTTGAACGCGAGCCCGGATCTGGTGGCCTCGCTGCGGACGCGCTACATGCCGCCGGGCACGGTGACGCCGGAAATGGCGCAAAAAGCCGCGAATGAAGCGGCGGCGAAGAAGGACGCCGACAAGGCCCCCGCCGCCAAGCACTGAGCGGTCTTGAAGCGGACAGGCGTGCGCGGGTCTGCGATAATCGCGACCCGCTTCCGACGCCGTTTTGTCCATGCCTGCGCTGCGCCTCGCGCTCCATTTCATCCGCCGCGACATTCGCAACCGTTACCTCGGCAGTTTCAGCGGCGGTCTGTGGGCGCTTTTCCAACCCCTGGCTCAACTGGCGGTTTACAGCTTCGTCTTCGTCTATGTGTTCAAGGCCAGGGTCCCGGGTGCCGGTGCGCCCGGCTACGTGCCTTTCCTGGCCTTGGCCTTGTGGCCATGGACGGCGTTCGCCGAAGGCCTGACACGCGCCACTACCGCCATCCAGGACAATGCCGCGCTGATCCGCAAGGTCGCCCTGCCGCGCGAGGTGCTGGTGTTCGCGACGGTCGCCGCGAGTTTCCTGATTCAGGGCGTAGGGTTTCTTGCGATCGTCTTTGCCCTGCGCGCTTTCGGCGTGCCGGTACACCTGGCGGCGCTGCCTTGGGTTGCGCTCGTTTATGCGCAGCTGTTCGTGCTGGCCCTGGGCTTTGCGTATCTGTTTGCCGCGATCCAGGTTTTCGTGCGCGACCTTTCCGCCGCGCTGCCGCAATTGTTGATGCTGTGGATGTTCGCTTCGCCGGTGTTCTATGCGCGTGAATCCTTGCCGGAAGCCTATCGTCCGTACCTCGGCTTCAACCCGTTCACGCACTACCCGGAGTTCTTCCGCGCAATCTTGTTGCACATGCCGGGTCCGCCGGCGATCAGCAATGCCATTGCCCTGTTCGGCGCGCTCGCCGTGCTCGCCATCGGCGGCCTCGTGTTCCGGCGCCTGAACCCGCATTTCGAGGACTTCCTGTGAGCGCCGTCCTTGTCGAAACCCGTGGCCTGGGCAAATCGTACCCCCTGGTATTCCGGTCGCGCGATCGCCTGCGCGCGCTGGTGCGCCTGCTCGCCGGGCGAGACGATGCGGCCAACGTGACCGTGCTGCGCGACGTGAACCTGCGCGTGGAGCGCGGCCAGTCGCTGGGCCTGATCGGCGAGAATGGGGCGGGCAAGTCGACGCTGTTGAAGTTGCTCACCGGCGTGTTGACGCCGAGCGCGGGCAGCGTGAAGGTCGATGGCCGCGTCGGCGCCCTGCTGGAGTTGGGCGCCGGGTTCCATCCCGAATATTCCGGCCGCGACAACATTGCGTTGTCAGCCGCGCTGTATGGCCTTTCCGCCGAAGAAATGCGCGACAAATTGCCGGCGATCGTCGACTTCGCCGACATCGGCCGCTACATCGACGAGCCGGTCAAGCATTATTCCTCCGGGATGACGGTGCGCCTGGGTTTCGCCATCGTGGCTTCGCTCAAACCCGATCTGCTCATCACCGATGAAGTGCTGGCGGTCGGCGATGAATCGTTCCAGAAGAAATGCGTGCGCTGGATGGAGGACTACCTGTCCGGCGGCGGCACGCTGATTCTCGTTTCGCACAGCATGTATCACGTGCAGAAGCTGTGCCGGCAAGCCGTCTGGCTCAGGCAGGGCGAAGTGGCCGCGAGCGGCGACGTGTACGCCGTCACCCAGGAGTACCTGGCGTATCAGGAACGCAAGTCCGCACGCGCGGCGGAACGGGCGCCAGCCGCGGCGCAAAACCTGGAATTCCATCTGCTCGATCTATTCGTGAATGGCGATGTGTCGGACACGCCGGTGCAACTGGACCAAGGCGGCGACCTGGACGTGCGCGTCCGCGTGCACTCGCGCGACGGCCGCGTCCCGGTCGTGGTTTTCGGCATCGTGCGCATGGATGGCACGCCCGTCTATGGCGTGAGCAGCGAGATGGACGGGGTGGTGCCGGTGCGCGAGGACGCAAACGTCTACGTCGGTGCGATCCGCTTCGCCGGCCTGCCGCTCCTGCCGGGAACGTATGTGATCAAGGCGCACCCGCTGGATACGGAAGGCGTACGGTTGTTCGACACGCTCGAACGCAG
>DATIVQ010000085.1:0-12591 GCA_035465735.1 Rudaea sp. | reverse complement strand
ACTCATATAGCCGCCTCCTCGGCGTGGCGGTGCCGTGAAGGTTCGAACAACCAAACGGTGGCCACATGGTCAAGGAGGTGATGATGAAAGTATACGCAGGAATTGATCTACATTCGACGAACAGTGCGCTCGAATACTTACACACATGTGGATGTGATCTTGGCCGGACTGCACCAACTTCGCTGCATTCGTCGCAATCGACCCTGACCTGTCGGTCGCAAGCGTCAACTATCGAGAAGTCGATTTGGGCACTGTACTCGGGCGGCAGCGTGAAGCGCCAATTCCGTCGAGGCGTCGACCGCCGGCTCGTCCACTCTCCTTCAGAACCCGTAGTCGGGGAGTTGAACCTGATCCCGCATTTGTCGGCCGATAAAGAAATCCACTGCAAGCGGTAGTCGTCGCATCATCCGCACGGCCAAGTTGCGGAATTGGATGCCGAAGTCCGTTTTCGGGGCTAGGGACGAGGCCGTACGCGCCACCGACAGCTGCTTGCGTCTCAAGAATGGCATCAGTTGCCGCTCGTAGCTCGCGAAGGCCGCGCCGTAGTCGCCGCCGCCACGGCGCAGTTCGCCCGCAAGGATGTACGCTTCGGTCATCGCCAGGGACGCGCCTTCGCCTGCCACGAGAGAGACACAGGCTGCAGCGTCGCCCACCAGCGCTGTCCGCCCCTTGGTCCAGCGCTCCATCCGGATCTGGCTGGCCCGGTCGAAGTAGATGTCGTCTACGCTAGCCAGGGCCTCGAGGATCTGCGGGCACTCCCAGCCCACACCCGCGAAGACGTGCGTCAGTGCCGCTTTGCGTTCGGAGTCATTCGCGGGCGTCCCCGCGGGCAGGTACTCGTCGCGGAAGACGAAGAGAAAGAGTGTCGTGTCATCGCGCATGGAGAAGCGATAGACCTGTCGTCCCGGAACTCCGTAACCAAGATAGACGAGTTCCTCGCGCGGTCGATAACCTTTCACCTCGAACGCGGCGACCTGGTATCCGAGCGACACCTCGACCCCCGCATCAGGCCCGAACATCAGCTCGCGAACCCGCGAATGCAGGCCGTCCGCGCCAATCACCAGGTCGGCGTCGCGCGGGGGAGCGTGATCGAACCCGACGCGCACGCGATCGCCGGACTCTTCAATCCTCGCGACGGAATCGCCGAATATCGTCTCGACGGCTCCATCCAGCGCACCGTAGATTGCCGCCGCCAGATCCGAGCGCTGAACGGTGACGTAGCGGCCGTTGGTCAATCGCGCCAGTGCGTCGACCGGAGCGCAGGCACTCGTGCGGCCGTGACGGTCCACGTAGCGCAGCTCTTTCACCTGATAGCCGAACTCCCGGAGCCGCGGGATCAGGCCCATCTTTTCGGCGATGTCATAGCCAACCAACCCGAAGTCAATGACGTAGCCGCCGGTGCGAAGCTGCGATGCCGCCTCGACAAGCAGCACTTCGTGGCCGGCCCGTCGCAGCCAGTACGCGAGCGTCGGGCCGGCGATGCCCGTACCGTTGATGATTACCTTCACGCTCTCTCCGATCCGCTTGATGCGCGCCAAGCTGCGGCTGCCGCAGAAGCGATCATCCTAGTGCAGAAGATCCATTGTCCGATACCGCATTCAAGCTCGCGCCGGCGAAGAGTTTGGTGATCGGCACACATACTTTAGCTAGATTAGCGGCAGTGCCATGGCTGCGAGGCTGGCAACTGCCACCAGCCACACCAGCGACCGCAGCATGGGGATGCCACTCACATACGCCGGAACATAGGCGACGCGTGCAATGAGGAAGATCGATGCTGCCCGGGTCACCGCGCCTGTGTCGCTGCCCTTGACCAGCGCCAGCAGTGCCAGGGCAAGGAATATCGGCAATGACTCCAGCATATTGTTCTTGGCGCGGTCCAGCCGGCCCGCGATAACCGACAGCTCGGGCAGGTTGTCGCGGTTGCCCACGATTCCGCGCAGGTCGAAGCCGAAGCGCGAGGTCTCCTGCAGGAAGATCTGCACCATGTAAAGCGCCAGCACCAGAAGGATGATTGTCGTCAGGGTCATCCGTTTAGTCTCCCTAGGATCAGTACTTCCGATGGCACTCCAAACGCAGTCACAACCCTTTGGTGCACGACCTGCCATTGCTGAGGATCCGCAAAGGCGTCAACCCGGATCGGGCGGCATCCACCAACAAGAGCAGGGTTCAAGTGGAATATTGACGTCCATAGCGAAGACACGACGCGCGAGGCAAAGCTAATGCCTTTTGTCAGGCTCGCAATACAGGCTTTCCCGCCGGGCGCCAGCACACGGTGTGACTCGGAAAAGAAGCGCCCGATATCCGCTTCCGAGAGCAGATCCAGAACATAGTTGGAGACAATGCGATCGACTGAAGAATCCGAGAGCGGAAACCGAACGGCTCCATCGGACAAGGTAACCTGCGCCCGCTCGCCAAACGCCGCTAGCCGGTGTTTGGCAAGATCAATCATGACAGGGCTGACGTCGATCCCGGAATAGCTCGCTGAGGAGGGTAGATACTGCTCAAGAAGACGCGCGGCAAACTTGCCGGTGCCACAGCCAAATTCGAAGACGCAACTGGCGCTTTCGAAGCTCGCATGGTCCACTAGATCATCGAGCGCGGGGTCTTCATAGAAGCCTTGGCTGTCCTGTTTCTTTCCAAACCGGTCGTAATAAGCCTGCGCCGCGGTGGAATTCAGAACCCGTTCTTGGTCCGGCATGCCCCCTCCGAAATCTCTGTTCGCACAACGCCTGAGTTTTGCGGCGGCGGTCGCACGGAACAACAGCCTGGCACGACCCGTCAGCAACGGCCATCCCGCCCGATAGTTGGACAGCGCTTCTAACGTTTAACCTTGACGGACTTGGCACCACTTGTCAAAGCAAGTGCAGCGTCAGCGATGGCACACCGCCGCGACGGTTGCTGCAGTGGCGCAAGAGGTTGGCTACGAATCCGAAGCGTCGTTCTCGCGCGCCTTCAAGCGCTTCGTGGGGACGCCGCCGGCACTGTGGCGGCGGCGGCAGGCGGAGAATTGACGGCACGGCCGGCCGGCGGATCCCGACCCCGCCCGGCGTTCGCTCCACCGTCGTGACGGCGATGCATCCATCCGCCGTGAGCCGGGTCCGGGGTTCGGTGGTATCCAAATCCTTCGCCCATTCAATACGTCGCAATCCCTGCGACGAATGGTGGTAATCTTGATTACCGTTACATCAATCAAGGTGCGCCATGCCTCGCCCTCCCCGCCACGGCGGCCGTCGTCCCGGCGCCGGCCGCAAACCCGGTTCCGGTCCCTACAGCGAGCCCACGACGATCGTGCGCATCCCGCAAAGTCGCCTTGCCACGGTTCGCACTTACCTGGACCAGTGCCGGCAAGGCAGGCGCGCTGCGCTGCCCGCCGATGAGTTGATCCTGCCGCTGATCGGCCGCGTCGCCGCCGGCCAGCCCATCGATGCCGATGCGCACGTGGAGCGCGAGATCGCCATCGACCGCTTCTTGTTCCGCCCTCGTCCCGATTATTTGTTGCGCGTGCACGGCCACAGCATGCGCGATGCCGGGATCCTCGATCGCGACCTCATCGCCGTGCATCGCACGCCCGAGGCACGCAATGGACAGATCGTGGTCGCGCGCCTTGACGGCGAGATCACGGTCAAGCGCCTCGCGCGCAATCGTGGACGCATCGTGCTGTTGCCCGAGAACCCGGACTTCGAGCCGATCGCCGTCGCTGCCGACGACTTCGCCATCGAAGGCATCTACGTGGGCGTGATCCGGGTGCCGTGATGAGTGCCGTCGCCATTTCGGAAGTGTTGCGCGATCCGCGCGTCTGGCAGGGACCACGGCATGCCCAAGCCACGGTCGAGCCGACCGGGCATGTGCACCTGGATGCCGACTTGCCCGGCGGCGGCCTGCCGATCGGTGCCCTGGTCGAAGTGCTGCACGAGTTCGATGGCACCAATGAATTGACCCTGCTGCTGCCGCTGATCGCACGCACATCTCGCACGCAACGCCGCATCGTTTTCGTCAATCCGCCCTACATTCCCTATGCACCCGCCTTTGTTGCCGCGGGTGTCGATCCATCGTGCCTGCACACGATTAAGGACTGTGGCGATGAATCCTTGTGGGCTGCCGAACAGTGTCTTCGCAGTTCCACCTGTGCGCTGGTCGCCTGCTGGCCCCGGCAGGCCAACGACCGGCAACTGCGCCGCCTGCAACTGGCGGCCGAAGGCGGACGCGCGATCGGTGTCCTGTTCCGGCCGGCGCGATTGAGCGTGGCGACTTCACCGGCCGCCGTGCGCCTGCGCGCCGGGTCCAAAGGCATCGAGGTGCTCAAGTGCCGCGGCGGCAACGCGCGTGCACATGCCATTCCTCTCTCGTCCACCGCACGATGCTGAAGAAGCCATGCAGTGGGCCGCGATACTTCTGCCGGACCTGGCACTGGATGCCGTCCGCCGCTCGGGTGCCGATCCGGCCGCACCGATCGCGCTGATCGAAGGGCCGCCGCAGCGGCGCACGATTCATTCCTGCACCAGGTCGGCGGCACATGCCGGCATTCGGCCGGGTCAATCGCTTGCTGCCGCCCGCGCACTGCTGCCCGTGCTTATCGCCATGCCGGACGATCCCAAACGCACGGAGGGCTTGCGCGACCTGCTCGTTGCTTGGGCCTATGGCTACAGCAGCGATGTGGCGTGGCTTGGGGACGATGCCCTCGTGCTCGAAGTCGGCGGGAGCCTCGGCCTGTTCGGACCGTGGCCGGATTTCGAGCGGCGGCTGCGCGCGGATCTGACGCAGCTCGGCGTCACGCACCGCATCGCACTGGCACCACTGCCACGCGCAGCCTGCGTGTTCGCCGGATGTCGCGATGGTTTTGGGGCATCCAGCGATGTCGCGATGCGCCAGGCATTGCGCCGCGTGCCACTCTCCCTTGCGCGCCTGCTGGACGTTTCCCTGCTCGCCTCGATGGGACTGCGCACGGTAGGCGAGGTGCTCGACCTTCCGCGTGCAGGACTCGCACGCCGCTGCAGTGAAGTCTTCGTCGAAGCACTGGATCGCATCCTTGGGAACATTCCCGATCCGCTGCCGCGCTACCGTCCGCCGGATCGCTTCGAGGCCAGGATCGAGTTCGATGCGGAACTGCGCTCCATGGAAGGTCTGCAGTTTCCGCTCAAGCGCTTGATCTGCGACCTGTGCCTGTTCCTATGCGCTCGCGATGGCGGCGTGGAGGACATCGAGATCGGCTTCGAGCACGACGAACGCGCACCGACCGCGATCACGCTGCGCTCGCCCGCACCCGAACGCGATGCGGCGCAATGGTTCAGCATGGTGCGCCTGCGCCTTGAACGCCTGCAGCTACCCGCGCCCGTTTCCGGAGTACGCCTGCTCGCAGACTCGCTGCCGCCCTTCGTGCCAGTCGCTCGCAACCTGTTCGATGTTGCGTCGACGGCAGCACTGACCTGGCCGCAACTGGTGGCGAGACTCGAGGCGCGCCTGGGCGACGGCGCGGTCAGGACGTTTTATCCCGCCGCCGACCATCGGCCGGAAGCGGCGTACACGACGGACGCATCGGCGAGCGCCCGCATCATCACCGGTCCACGTCCCGTTTGGCTTCTATCTAAGCCCATACCCTTGCGCGACCGCGCGCCTCGGATTGTCGCGGGTCCCGAACGCATCGAGTCCGGCTGGTGGGACGGTCGCGAGGCGAGTCGTGATTACTACGTGCTGGAAACGAGCGTCGGGCAAAGGGCCTGGGCGTTTCGTCCCGCTGGTGCTCAGGATGGCCCCTGGCTGCTGCACGGGTGGTTCGCATGAATGCTTACGCCGAACTGCATTCCCTGACCCCGTTCTCGTTCCTGCGCGGCGCGTCGACCGCGCGTGAACTCTTTGCCCGCGCCAAGGCGCAAGGGTATTCGGCGCTGGCCATCACCGACGAATGCAGCCTGGCCGGGATCGTGCGCGCGCACGAGGCCGCGAAGGAAACCGGCGTTCCCCTCATTGCCGGCACCGAGGTGCGACTCGTCGATGGACTGCATCTGGTGCTGCTGGCCGAATCGCTGACCGGCTATCAATCGCTGTGCTCGCTCATCACGCGTGGCCGGCGTAATGCGGACAAGGGCGAGTATCGGCTCACGCGCGCCGACCTCGACCTGCCCGGCATGCTGGTGCTGTGGGTGCCGGCGAGGAATGCCAGTCGCGAAGATGGACAGTGGGTGGCCCGAACCTTTGCCGGCCGCGCTTGGCTTGCGGTCGAACTGCACCGCGGCAGCGACGATGAGGCGCGCTTGCACGAACTGCTCGCCCTGGCCAATGACCTCGGCCTTCCCGCCGTGGCCGCCGGCGACGTGCACATGCACGTTCGCTCGCGACGCCGCCTGCAGGACACCATGACCGCAATCCGCCATCGCACCACGGTGGCGCAGGCCGGCGCGCACCTGTTTCCCAATGGCGAGCGACATCTGCGCTCGCGCCGTGCGCTCGCCGCGATCTATCCGCGGCAGTTGCTCGACGAGACGCTGCGCATCGCCGAACGCTGCCGATTCTCGCTGGCAGAACTCAGCTATGTCTATCCACGCGAACTCGTGCCGGAAGGCCCGACGCCTACCGCCTGGCTGCGCCACCTGACCGAGCAAGGCATGCGCCGGCGCTGGCCGGATGGAGCGCCGGCTTCCGTGTTGAATCAGATCGAGAAGGAACTCGCGCTCATCGCGGAACTCGGCTACGAGTCTTACTTCCTCACCGTCGAGGACATCGTGCGCTTTGCACGCTCGAAGGGGATCCTGTGCCAGGGGCGCGGTTCTGCGGCGAACTCGGCGGTGTGCTTTGCACTGGGCATCACGGAAGTGGATCCCGCGCGCATGAACACGTTGTTCGAGCGGTTCATATCCCGAGAACGTAACGAGCCGCCCGATATCGACGTGGACTTCGAGCACGAGCGGCGCGAGGAGGTCATCCAGTACATCTATGCCAAGTACGGGCGCGAGCGCGCCGCTCTGGCCGCGACTGTCATCTGCTATCGCATGAAGAGCGCCGTACGCGATGTCGCCAAGGCATTGGGACTGGGCATCGACCAGGTCGACCAGTTGAGCCGCGCGCTTGCCGGCTGGAGCCGCAACGAATCCCCGGACGAGCGCCTGCGCGAACGCGGCTTCGATTCGGATTCTCCGATCATCCGCCGGGTCCTGGCCCTCGCGCATGAACTGCTGGACATGCCACGGCACCTGTCCCAGCACGTGGGCGGCTTCGTCATCAGCGAACAGCCCCTGTCGCACCTGGTTCCGGTCGAGAACGCGGCGATGCCGGACCGCACCATCATCCAGTGGGACAAGGATGACCTCGATACCCTGGGGTTGCTCAAGATCGATTGCCTGGCGCTGGGCATGCTCACCTGCCTGCGCAAGTGCCTCGATTTGCTCAAGCAACACGGCCGCGGCGATTACAGCCTCGCCACGATCCCGGCGGAGGATGCGCAAACCTACGCCATGCTGCAGCAAGCCGATACGGTGGGCGTATTCCAGATCGAATCGCGTGCGCAGATGAGCATGCTGCCGCGGCTGAAACCTGCGTGCTTCTACGACCTCGTCATCCAGATCGCCATCGTGCGGCCCGGGCCCATCCAGGGCGACATGGTGCATCCATACCTGAGAAGAAGGCAGGGTCTGGAACCCTACGAGCCCATGACCGGCAAGCTGCGGGGTGTCATGGACCGCACGCTCGGCATCCCGCTGTTCCAGGAACAGGTGATGGAACTGGCCATCCACGGCGCGGACTTCACGCCAGGCGAGGCCGACCAGCTGCGGCGCGGCATGGCGGCCTGGAAGCGCCGCGGGGGACTCGAGCCCTTCCACGAACGCCTGATCGCCGGGTTCGAAAAGAACGGATACAGCCTGGAATTTGCGCAGCGCGTGTTCGAACAGATCAAGGGGTTTGCCAGCTACGGCTTTCCGGAAAGCCACTCGGCGAGCTTTGCCCTGCTCGCCTATGCGAGTTCCTGGCTCAAGCGCCACGAGCCGGCGGCTTTTGCGGCAGCACTGCTCAAGGCGCAGCCGCTGGGGTTCTATGCACCGGCCCAGATCGTGCAGGACCTCCAACGTCATGGGACAAAGGTTCATCCCATCGATGTGCGTTACAGCGATTGGGACGCGACGCTCGAGGAAGCCAAGACACAACCGATCCTGCGGCTGGGCCTGCGCGAAATTCGTGGGTTCAATATCGATGCGGCCACGCGCATCGAGCAGGCGAGAACAGAACAATCCTTCCGCGATGTCGAAGACCTGTGCGAACGTGCGGGTCTCGATGCACGCGAACGCAAACTCCTCGCCGATGCCGGCGCGCTCAAGGGACTCGCGGGTCACCGGCATCGTGCGCGCTGGCAGGTCGCGGGCGTCGAGCGAACCCTGCCGCTGTTCGAGGGCAATCCGACAACCGAATCCGAGATCGTGCTGCGGCCGCCCACGACAGCGGACGATGTGTGGAGCGACTACGCCAGCACCGGGCAGAGTCTTGGCCCGCATCCGGTGAGCTTCGTCAGAAGCCGGTTGCGTACCAAGCGCTGCAAGTCAGCGCGCGAGGCGGGAAACCTCGAACACGGATCTCCTGTGCGCTACGCGGGACTCGTGCTCCTGCGCCAACAGCCGGCGACCGCGAGCGGCGTCACCTTCATGACCCTGGAAGACGAAACCGGGACGCTCAATGCCATCGTTTGGCGCGATGTCGCGCGCCGCTACCGGCGCGTGTTCCGCGAATCGAGGCTGCTCGCCATCGACGGCGTGATCGAGCGCCACGATGGCGTGCAGCACCTCGTGGCCAGGTCGATGCACGACTATTCGCAGATGCTGGAACAGTTGGACGCGAGGAGTCGGGATTTTCGGTAGGGGTGACCTGACGGGATTATGTAGAAAATCAGGCAGTGAGTCGCACCTTAAGCACGTCTGGTGCCTTTGTAGAGCAGTAGACTTTTGGCGTCGGCCAATACGACGAACTCAATCTGCTCAATGCCGCAGGCTAGTTCTTGCATTGGCTTCACGAGCCGAGTCAGTTGATTCTGGCGTTCACCCGATACCTCGGATATCCGGATAGCCGCCGCTCACGACTGTCCGGTATAGGGTCGCGTCGCGACGAATGCAGCAAAGTCAGTACGGAACGGCCAGGAGCGGTCGCTCGAATGTCCGCTTCGACCCGCATTCTTGTTTCATCCCGACTGGTTTTACCACCTGCCGCTGAGAGACTGCACCAACAGGCTGCTGACCGATACCGCCACCCATACCCCCAAGCCCAGAAGGATCGGCCGGTGGCCCGTGGCCGCCATCCGGCGCAGATCGGCGGATAAGCCGATTGCCGACAGCGCAACGATGATCATGAAGGATGCGGTGAAATGAATCGCCGGCTGCCATGCGGCCGGCACCCAGCCCGCAGTGCACATCGCCGATGCCGCCACGAACCAAACGATGAACCAGGGGAATGTCTTGCGCAGGCTGAAGCGACCGGCGACGCCACCGGTCCGCTCGGCGCTTTTCTCCCGCCATGCCACGGCAACGGCGAGGATCAGGCATACCGGCATGATGAAGGTCGCGCGGGTCAGTTTGACGATGGTGGCGAGGTCGCCGGCGGCAACGCTGTAGCTGTAGCCGGCCGCCACGACGGAGGACGTATCGTTGATCGCGGTGCCCGCCCACAGACCGAAGCCCTGGTCGGAAAGATGCATCAGGTGGCCCAGCAACGGAAACAACAATACGGCTACCAGATTGAACAGGAAGATGGTTGAGATCGCGAAGGCAGTGTCGTGGTCATCTGGCCGGACGATGGGCGCGACCGCCGCGATAGCCGAACCGCCACAAATTGCGGTGCCCACGCCGATCAGGACCTGCAGCTTGCCGTGCACCCGGAGTGCACGTCCGAGCAACAGCGCAGAGGCAAAGGCCACGGCCATCGTCACCATCGTCACCGACAACGATTGCAGCCCGGTCTTCGCCACTTGGGCTAGGCTCAGGCCGAAACCCAGCGCGACGATCGACCATTGCAAGATCTGCTTGCCGCCGAAGCGCACGCCCGCTACGAAATGCGGGCCGGGAGCGAACAGGTTGCGCACGGCGACGCCCATCACGATGCCGAACACCGGGCCGCCGACTAGCGGAACCTTCAGTCCAAGCCACCACGCGCACGACGCAATACCCAGAGACAACAGCAACCCCGGCGCGAGGCCGCGAAGGGTGGAACGAAGGGTGGAGGTGTCGAGAGTGCCGTTCATGCCGCGTTGCCGTCGATGAGAAGTCGGGCATTATCGGCGTGCCGTCGGATCAATAATAGTTCTATAATTTGATCACATATATCAATATTACTGATGATTAATATCAGCCCACGCCAGCTCGAAGTGTTCGTGCATGTCGCGGTTCATGGCAGCGCGCGCGCGGCCGCCGAACACCTGTACATGACCCAACCGGCCGTCAGCATGGCGCTGGCAGAAATGGAACGGCACCTGGGCGCGAAGGTTTTCGCGCGTGAGCGAGGACGCCTGCGCGTGAATGCGCGTGGACGCGAATTGCTGCCGCTCGCCCAGGAGCTGCTGGAGCGTTATGCCGAATTTGGCCGTCACGGCGGCGGCGACGTCGCGACCTTGTCCGGCGAACTGCGAATCGGCGCCAGCAACACCGTCGGCAACTACCGGGTCGGAGAACTGCTCGGCGCTTTTGTGCGCGAACACAGCCAGGTGGCCGTGCAATTGCACGTGGCCAACACCCGGCAGATCGTCACTGGAATGGTGGGACACGACCTCGACGTTGCTTGCGTCGAGGGGCATGTCGCGCATCCGCTGCTGGAAACGCGCGCGTGGCGCACGGATTCGTTGGTCGTCTGTGCGTCACCCGACCATCCGCTTGCCCGCCGGCGCGTTCTCAGACCGGCCCATTTCGCGGGCGCACGCTGGATCTTGCGCGAACCCGGATCGGCAACGCGCGATCTGAGCGCGCAGGCCCTGGCGCGGTTGCCGCCCGGAGAGACAGTCCTGGAATTGCATCAGACCGAAGCCATCAAGCAAGCGGCAATCGCCGGGCTTGGCATCGCCTTCCTGCCCGAGATGGCCACGACGGAGGCAGTCGCCGCCGGTCGCCTGAAGGTGCTAAACACACGGTTTCTCGACTTACGCAGGACACTTTCGCTGTTGCTGCATCGGCGGCGTTATCGCGGTGCGCTGCTCGAGGCCTTTCTCGCCAGCCTGTCGAGGTAATGCATTCGGATGGTGGCCAGCATGCCGTATGGCGGACTTCACGCCCCGCAGCAACGGACGTCGATGAGTCTGTCCAGGTCGACCAACTACGACGTCGGCGCAACATCGAAGTTGTCGGCGAGGATGCACGATCCGCACAACGTTCGACTGTGCGACATGCACGGTGCCGATGCTGGGCGAGAGCGCCGTGTACACACCATTCTCTAGGCTCTGGATCTCGCCCTCGATACGGCTTCCATCCTTGAGTTCGATCGTTGGAGACGCCATCACGGCAGAGGCGAGGCTGAGTAACGCGGTAGCGAGGCATGCTTCGAGGAACACTTTCACCGGCGCCACCCTTGAGCATCGGCTAGACAATTGTCCTACTCCTAGCAAAGCGAATTGAAATGAACGAGTGCATTCGGCCGGGTCGATGTGCTGCTATCGAGAACGTGGCTGTCCCCGGAAACCGTCGCTGAATTGCGCCATTTAACAAGGTTCGCAATTCGCCGCACGAGCGCCGTGTTCGGAACATGCGTCCAATCCGTTTGCTGCCGTTCGTCACTGACCGCTCAGGGTCGATAGGAACCACCAGCACAGATACCGGTTCTGGGGGTCTAGAATGACCGTGCGTGCCCCACCCGGAGCTCCTGACATGACAACTTACAAGGTAGGTTATTTCGTCGGCAGTCTCGCCAAGCAGTCGATCAATCGCTTGCTGGCGAAGGCACTGGAACGGGTCGCGCCGCCGGCGCTGGCGATGTTCGAGATTCCGTTCAAGGACCTGCCGCTGTACAGCTACGACTACGACGCGGACTATCCGCCCGTCGCGCGCGAATTCAAGGAGCGGATCGCGCAGGCCGACGCGCTGCTCTTCGTAACCCCGGAATACAATCGCTCGATACCCGGCGGCCTAAAGAACGCCATCGACTGGGCGAGCCGGCCGTGGGGCACGAACTCGTTCGCGCGCAAGCCGTCCGCGGTGATCGGCACCTCGCCGGGAGCGATCGGCACGGCGATTGCGCAACAGAGCCTGCGCGGGGTGCTGTGCTTCTGCAATTCGCCGCTGATGAACGCCGTCGAAGCCTACATCCAGTTCAAGCCGGGACTGATCGACGAAAACGGCGAGGTCAGCAACGACAAGACCGCGGAGTTCCTGCGCAACTACATGGCGGAATTCCACAACTTCATCGTGCGCGTGAAGACGGCAATGTCCACGGCCTGACCGCCGTCGCACACGGCCTCGAGCCCGGACAGCGTGCGCGATTCGTCGCGGCCGCGCGCAGTGGCATAATTTCGCGCCCCCATCCGCCCGGAATCCACGCGTGAAACCCTTCGGCACACCGCACACCGACACCGCGATCCGCATCATGCTGCTCGGCTCCGGCGAGCTCGGCAAGGAAGTGGCGATCGAATTGCAGCGTTTC
>DATIVQ010000084.1:0-3228 GCA_035465735.1 Rudaea sp. | reverse complement strand
AACGCGACGAGGATGACGAGCGCATTCTTGAACACGTTGTCGTTGAACGCGCCCAGCGCCTGGGTCAGGAAGAACGGCAGGAAGCGCCGCTCGCGCAGCAATCCGAACTGATTGTGTGTGGCCATCGTTCCTCCCGTATGGTGGAAGCGTAGCAAACCGCGCGCCCGCGGCGAACTGGCCTGCATCGCCGTGCGCGGCTACACTTTGCGCCCCTTTCGTTTCCGGCCAATCCGATGAATCGCTTTCGCATGCTGGTGTGTTGCGCGCTGTGCGCATTGTTTGCGGCCACCGCCGCCATCGCCGCCGACGATGCCCTGGTGCGCACCTTGCCAGTTCCGGACACGAGCAAGCTGCCGCCGGATCTAGCCAAGCAGGTCGCCACGGCACGCGCGGAGTTCGACAAGACGCGCGTCGACCTGATCGGCGACGGCCTCGCGTTCGCCTACGCCGACATTGGTGCGGTGTATTTCCGCGCCGGACTCGACGAGGCCGCCGCGATCGCGTTCTACGACGCCAGCCAGCTTGCCCCGAAGGACGCGCGCTGGCTGTACATGCGTGGCGTAGTCGCGCGCGCACTCAAGCGCAATGCCGATGCGCGCGCCGACTTCGAAGCGGCACTCGCGCTGGACAAGGTCTATTTGCCGATCCGCTACCGCCTGTCCGATACCCTGATCGATCTGGGCGATCTCGACGCCGCGCACAAGATTCTCGCGGACGCGTTGCCTGCCGGTGACAAGCACGCCGCGCTGTTCGCGATGCTCGGGCGCCTGGAAATCCGCCAGAAGAATTTCGCTGCCGCGATCGAACACCTGCAGAGCGCGCTCAAGCTCGAACCGCAGGCGAACGCACTGTACAAGGACCTGGCCGATGCCTATGCCGGGCAGGGCGATGCGGCGCAGGCCAAGGCCGCGCAGGCCAAGGCCGGCACGGTGCCGCCGAATCTGGCCGATCCGCTGGTGGCCGGAATCTTCCAATCCGCGCCGTCGCAACCGGCGCTGCACGGCACGCCGATGGAGCAGGCGCGGCAATTGCTGGCGCGGCGCGATTTCGCCGGCGCGCGCGACAAGGCGGCCGATGCGTTGAGTGCCGATCCGAACGATGTCGAAGCGCTGGCCCTGCTGGCGCGGCTGGACGGATTGATGGGCAACCGCGCCTTTGCGCAGGACGAGGCGGCGCAGGCGCTCAAACTCAAGCCCGACAGTGCCAGCGCGAACCTGAGCCAGGGCATGGTCCACGAATTCGCCGGCGACGCCGCGCAGGCGCTGCCGTTCTACCAGCGCGCCGTGCGCGCCGACGCCGATCAGCCCGATGCGCGCCTACTGCTCGGCAATGCGCTGATGCGCAAGGGCGAGTATGCGCAAGCGGCCGAACAGTACCGGCAACTCGCGCGCATCCTGGACGGCAATGCCAGCGCCGAGGCCCGCCTTGCGGCGGCCCTGGCGATGGCCGGCCAATGCCGCGGTGCCTTGAACGAGGTCAATCGGCGCCTGACCCGGCGCGCGCAGGACGGGAACCTGATGCAGGTCTTCGTGCGCCTGGCCAGCACCTGTCCGGCCGCTTCCGCGGACGAACGCAGCATGGCACTCGACTACGCGCAAGCCTTGTACCGGCAACGTCCAGATGCGGGCGATTCCACTGCCCTGGCGCTGGCGCAGGCCGCGAACGGCAAGTTCGACGACGCGCAGAAATCGCAGGCCGAGGCAATCTATGAAGCCGTGCGCATGGGCGATCGCGCACACGCGACCATGTACCGCAACACCATGCGAGATTTCGTTGCGAAGAAAGTGCCGGCACAGCCATGGCCGGCCGAGCACTCCTACGTCAAGCCGCCGCTGCTGGAAACGCTCGCGCCGCCGGCGAAAAAGCCCTGACGTTGCCAAGACGCGTCGATTTCGTCAGCATTGGCGCATGGGTGGATGGCGCGAACGCTGGCGAAATTGGTGGCGCGGGCCGCAGTCAGCGGCGGCGCCGGCCACGACGGGCGTGGTCTGGAAATTGCGCGTCGAGCGCGACCGTGCCGCGATCGGGCGCTTCAACGAGCGCATGGAAAAGACCCTTCTGCCGAGCGTGCCGGAGACCGCGCTGCGCGCGCTGCAGATCGCCGTGGACGAACTGCTCACCAATGTGCTGATGCACGCGCAGCAGGCATCGGGGACGATCGACCTGCAACTCGCGCGCACGACCGGCGCGGTGGATGCGACCATCGAATACTTCGCCGAACCCTTTGATCCGACCACTTGGCAGGCGCCGCCGGACGGCGACAGTGTCAACACCGCGCGCATCGGGGGCCACGGCATTCCGCTGGTGCGTCATCTGATGGACGAGTTCCGCTACGAGCATGCGGACGGCCGCAACATCGTGCATTTGCGCAAGCGCTGTTGACGGCCGCGGTACCCTGGCGCGATGATGCGCGCCGGTCGCGGCCAATTGACAGGGGTTTCCATGCGCAGCGTAGCGGCGGTTCTTGCGGGTGTCGTTCTGGGCGTTGCGGCGCTGCCGGCGCAGGCGACGATCACCGTGCTCAACCAATGGCACCTGGGCGAAGCCGACTCGGGCGCCAGCGCGGGCGGCGCGGGTGCGGCGGCGACCGTCGACAGCGTCGGCGGCTTCAATCTGAACAAGGTTGGCGCGCCGACCTATTCGTCGGATGTGCCGTCGCGCATCGGCAGCACCTTGTCGATCGTGTTCAACGGTAGCGCCGATGGATATTTGAATGCTTCCGGCGTTGCTTCGACCCTGACCGACAATTTTGGCATCGAAGCCTGGGTAAAATCCAACGGCAGCACGGCGGGCAATGCCGCCATCGCTTATAATGGTAATTCAAGCAACGCCGGGTGGGGCATATATCGGTTGGGCGCCAATTATGGCTTGCTCTACGGCGGCAACCTCGGGTTCGGCGTCAGCCCCATTTCGACGGTATGGACGGAACTGGCTTTGGTGCGCGACAACGGCACCACTACGTTCTACGTCAACGGCGTGGCGAAGTACTCCACACCAGTAGGCCCGAATCCTCCGTCAGGCGGTATGGGCATTGGCGCCAATGCCCTAGGCTTTTTTTCTCCACCGGTAGCTCCGCCGGAATGTTTTGACGGCCAGATCGACGAGGTGCGCATTTTCAGTTTCGCACCCGGTGCGTTTTCGGTGGGCGACCTGAACGTGCCGCCACCGGTACCCACACCGATGCTGGGCCTGCGCGCTCTGGCCCTGCTGGTGCTGGGATTGTTCGGA
>DATIVQ010000083.1:0-10209 GCA_035465735.1 Rudaea sp. | reverse complement strand
GGCCCGAAATCGGGCAGCTTGCGCGAGATTTGCCGGGATTCGAATTGCTGCAGGATGTTCATGTCTTCACCACTTCTTGGGCTGGATTATATGCCGATAATTCGGCGGATTTGCGGCCGATTTGATTAAAATTTCGTATCTTGTTGAAATTCAAGTAAAAGTTTTTCGTCTTCTCGATTCAGCTTTACATCATGCAAAAGGTCTGGCCGGCGTTGCCAGGTGCGTCCAAGCGCCTGTTTTCGCCGCCATTTGGCAATCGCGGCATGGTCCCCGGACATCAGCACCTCGGGCACTGCACCCAGTTCGTGGCGCTCCGGCCGGGTGTAATGCGGACAATCCAGCAGGCCGTCGGAAAACGAATCCTGCCGGGCCGAGTCCGCATCGTTCAGCGCCCCCTCCTGCAGCCGCCCGATCGCATCGATCAGCACCGCCGCCGGCAGCTCGCCGCCCGAGAGCACGTAGTCGCCGATGGACAGTTCCTCGTCCACCTCGTGCCGCAGAAACCGTTCGTCCACGCCTTCGTAGCGCCCGCACAGCAGGATCAACCGCTCCCGTTGCGCGAGTTCGGCCACCTTGGCCTGATCCAGCCGCTGTCCCTGCGGGCTGAGGTAAATCGTGCGCGCCGGCCCCGGCGCCGCTGCCCGCGCCGCGCTCAAAGCCGCACGCAACGGATCGATCAGCATGACCATGCCCGGCCCGCCGCCGAACGGCCGCTCGTCCACGCGGCGATAGGCGTCGGTGGCGTAGTCGCGCGGATTCCACGCGTGCACCGCCAGCAACCCGCGCTCCTGCGCCCTGCCGATCACGCCAATTCCGGCGCACTGGGCGACGAAGTCGGGGAACAAAGTCAGTACGTCGATACGCATATTTTTGCGTTCATCCTGATCGCGAAGATCAAAAAGCGTCCGTCCATGGCCGCATTCTTCAATTCAAAACTCCGGATCCCAGTCCACCGTGATGCGTCCCGCATCCAGATCGACTTTCTTCACGAACTGCCCGATCACGAAAGGGATCAGGCGTTCGCGTTCGCCGCGTACCACCAGCACATCGTTGGCACCGGTCGCGAACAAATGGCTGACTTGTCCAATATCCACGCCTTCCACGGTGACGACGGCAAGGCCTTCCAGATCCGTCCAGTAATACTCGCCGCGTTTGGGTTTCGGCAGCGCCGAGCGTGGAACCTGGATCGTCGCTCCGATCAGCTTCGCCGCCGCATCGCGATCGTCGCAGCCGGGCAGTTTGGCAACCATGCCCTTGCCCTGCTCGTGTCCCTGCGTGGATGCGACTTCGAGTTCCGATCCGGCTAGCGTCAGCCGCCAGGGCCGGTAGGAAAAAATCTGCAGGCGCGGCTCGGTCCAGGACTCGATCTTGACCCAGCCATCCACACCGTGCAGACCGACGATCCTGCCGACCGTCAAAAGTCGATCGGCGGACACGACGATCGGATCAGGCTGCAGCCTTGGCTTGCTTGCCGGCTTCCTTCATCAGCCAACGCACCTTGTCGGACAACTGGGCGCCCTTGGCAACCCATGCATTGACCTTCTCGGCGTCGAGCTGCAGGCGCACGTCCTTGCCAGCGGCGACGGGATTGTAGAAACCCACGCGCTCGATATTGCGACCGTCGCGCGCCTTGCGCTCGTCGGCGACAACGATGTGATAAAACGGACGGCCTTTGGCGCCGCCACGGGAGAGTCGAATCTTGACCATGTTTGTTTCTCGAAGAATTTATCGGGTAAGAATTCACACCGGCCGACAGGACAGGCACATCGACAGCTTGTGCGCGTCAAGGCAATCAAGGCCAGTGAGCCGCGCATTGTAGCGAAAATCGGGAAAAATGAAAGCCCCGCAAGGACTTGGGGCCGAGCAAGGTCAACGCAACACCCGCACCCGCAACTGCGCATAAGCCCCGCTCGCGGCCAGGGCGGTGATGGTCTGCTCGCCGGTATTGGCGAAGGCGTGTTCGAAGGGCTGCGCAGCTCGGGTCTGCCCTGCCAGCCTGCCGTTGACCAGCCACAGGATATGCCCGCGCTCGGCGCCTAGCGCACGCAGGCGCAGGGTCGCCGGTTTGTCGCTGTTCGGTGCGCGTGCGATGGCGGCTCCATCCGCAACGCCATCGATGCGGATCGATTGCGTGGCGTCCAGACCATCGGCCGCGCAACCGGATTGCAGCGGCGGCACGCTGCTGGCACGGCGCAGGTCCGGTGACAACCATGGATACGCCAGCGCCGGCCAGCGCGCGATGTCCTGCGTCTTCATATCCACCGCCTCACAACCGGGACTCAGGCGATGGTGCGTGCGCGCATCCACGCGCACCTGCACCAGGCCCGCGCTCCAGATCGTGGCGTCGCGTTCGGGCGGGGTCGGCGGAATCACGCCGTTGAGGATCCACGCCGTGTGTTTTTGCTGGCACAGTTCGGGATGCTTAGGATCGAACGCGAGACCCAGCGGCCAGCATACATCGGCCTGCTTCACGCTTGCCGGCGGCGGTTCGGGCGTGGATGCCAACACATTGCGCGGCAAGCCGTCGATTGCCTCGAACATCAGCGGCAGGGCGGTAACCGCGCCGTATTGACCGGGCAGCGGCGTGCCGTCCGGACGCCCAATCCACACGCCGACCGTGTAGCGGCGCGTCGTGCCGATGGCCCAGGCATCGCGATAGCCGTAGCTGGTGCCGGTCTTCCACGCCACGCGCGGTTGCGTGCCGGGATCAAACGTGTCGAGCCGGTAGCCGGGGCGCGGATTGGCTTCGAGGATCGCGCGCACGATCCAGGCCGCGCCAGCGGAAAGCACGCGGCGGTCGACGACCGGATCGGTTTTCGTGAATCGCACATGCCCGGCGATGCCGCCGCGATTGAGCGCGGTGTAGGCGCCAGCCAGATCTTCGAGGCGTGCGCCGCCTCCGCCAAGGATGATGGACAGGTTCGGCTGCACGCCGCGCGGCAAGCGGATGTTCAAGCCGGCATTGGCCAGGCGCGCCATGAAACGCGCCGGGCCGACGCGATCAAGCAGATCCACCGCAGGCACGTTGAGCGACTGGCGCAGAGCATCGGCCGCGGCAACCGGCCCGGCGAAGGCCATGTCGAAATTGCCGGGTCGATAGGTGCCAAAGGACTGCGGCGCATCCACCAGCAGGCTTTCCGAATCGATCAGGCCGTCGTCCAGCGCGAGCCCGTACAGGAAGGGCTTGAGCGTCGACCCCGGCGAACGCCACGCACGCACCATGTCTACGTGGCCCAGCCGCGCCTCGTCGCCGAACGCGCCCGAACCGATATAGGCACGTGCTTCGATCGTGGCGTTGTCGACCACAAGCAGCGCGGCGGACGTGCGCGCCGGAAGATGCCCGAGGTAATCGGCGACCCGCGTTTCGAGTGCACGTTGCAGGTCGGCGTCGATGGTCGTCGTGATCCGGCGCGCATCGGGTCGAGCTTCGTGCAGGCGCTCGGCGAGCAAGGCCGCGTGCAATGGCGATTGCAGTTCGCGCGCAGCCACGCCCTCGATGCGCGCGTCGCGCACACTGGCCACGCTCCACACACGCAACGTCGCCATGCGTGCGAGCACCTTGTCGCGGGCGATGCGTGCAGCGCGCGGATTGCGATCGGGTCGCAGCCGCGTCGGCGATTGTGGCAGCACGGCGAGCAAGGCGGCTTCGGCGTGCGACAGGCGCGATGCGGGTTTGCCCAGATACGCCCAGGAGGCGGCTTCCACGCCTTCGATGGTGCCGCCGAACGGCGCATGATTCAGATACAGCGTGAGGATCTCGCGCTTGGACAGGTGCGCTTCGAGCTGCAACGCGCGCAGCATCTGGCGCAGCTTGCCGCCGACGCTGCGCGACTGCGGCTCGATGATGCGCGCGACCTGCATCGTCAGGGTCGAGCCGCCGGAAACGATATGGCCGTGGCGCACCAGCTGCGCGAACGCGCGCGCCAGCGCTACCGGATTCACGCCCGGATGCCAGTAAAACCAGCGATCCTCATACGTCAGCAGCGCCTGCAGATACAGCGGCGAGACTTCGTCCACCGTTACTGGATAGCGCCAGGCGCCATCGCTGTCGGTGAATGCGCGCAGCGGCGTGCCATCTCGCGCGAGCACCACGGTGCTGCCGCCGTTCGCATCCGGCAGCGGTAAAGGGAAAAGGCGGTCGAGCACGAAGGCAATCGCGAAGATAGCCGCGACGGCGATGCCTGCGCGCTTGAGCCAACGCAACGCACGAACGCGCGAATCTCCCGCTCCTTCGGCGCCAGCGCGCGAAAGGAACGGGAAGCGCAGTTTCACGGCTCGACGACCTTGATCGTCGCCGGTTCGCTCTTGCCGATGCCGCGCGACTGCGCCAGATACATGTCCTCGACCAGCGGCGGCGGTACGAGGTACGTTCCCGGCGAAACCGCGCGCACCAGATAGAACACATGCGCGGCCTGGCCCTGGTCGAGTTTCAGCGCGGCCACGTAGCGGTCGTCGCGGAATTCCTCGTGGCGCACCTCGGCTGCCTGCGAACGGTCCGACAACGTGATGCCGTCGATGACCACGCCTGCCCATTGCTTGGCATCGGTCAGGTTGAAGTTTTCGATCTCCAGGCCACCCGGCAACAAGTCGGTGATCAGCGCGTCGGGCAGGGCTTGTTTCGCTTCGATCGTGAGTCCCACGATCAGCGCGTCGCCCTCCTTGAGCGGCTGCGGCGTCCATGGCTTGCCGTCGAGCGTGTAGAACGCGCGGCGGACGGAAACCTGCTTGTCGTCGGGCGCAGGTGCACTCGTCGGCACGCCGGCAATGTCGGTACTCACGTACATCGGCACGTCGCCACTCGGGTTCATGCGCACACCGGCGCGCAGATCGGCGGCATCGAAGGCGCGGCTCCAGATGCGGTCGGGCGACAGTTCCGACGACTTTGCGCCGATCGCGAGTGTGCCTGCAACGACCGTGTCGCCGTTGCCGATCAGTTCCTTGCCAAGCCGCGCGATGGCAATCTGTTCCTGCGTGCTCAACCAGTTCCAGTGGAAACCGAAGCGCTTCTGTTCCGCGTCGGCGTCGCGCTGCTGCGAAGTGAGCGAACGCGCGAGATCGAACACACGTGCGTCGTACTCGGGTTTCGCCAGACCGTATTTATGCGTCAACGCGACCATCAGCGCGGTGTCGCGCAGATCCGAACCGTAGTCGCCGAGATACCACGGACGATCCACTTTCTTGGCGAACGCTTCGGCGATGGCTTTCTCCGCACGCGGCTGATCGCCCATCAATTTCAGCGCGATGCCCAGATGCACCAGCGGCAATGCCGTGATCGACTTGGCACGGTCATTGTCGAACAGTGCGCGCAGGGTGCCGAGCGGTGCGCGGTTCACGCGCGCGAGCACATAGCTTGAATAGGCCTCGTCGGCGAAGCGCATCGCGTCGCTGTGTTCGTAGTCGTAGTAGGGATGCCCGCCGGCGAGCAATTCGTCGTTTAGGTTTTTCAGCGCCTTTTGCAGCGTGTCATCGGGTACGACAAAACCTTCCTCACGCGCGCTTTCGAGGAAATCGACCACGTAGGGGGTGAGGAACGTCGGCACATAACTGTCGCCGCCCCACATCGAGAACAGGCCGGACGGAATCTGCATCGAGGCGATGCGTCCAATCGCCGCGTCGATGCGCTGCTTGCGCTGATCCGGCGTGATGCCGGCGACATGCAGGTTGTCGGCCGTCTTCTCGTCGAGCAGGAGATTGCCCCAGGCCTTGCTCGTGGTCTGTTCGATGCATCCGTAGGGATACTGGAGCAATCCCGCGAGCGCACTCGCAAAGGGCAAGGGCGGCAGGCTGGACACGGTCAGTCGCGCGGTCACCGAGTCCGGCAACAGGCCGTCGAGCGCGTCGGCACCGAGCGTTATCGGCGCGAGCTTGTCGAGCGAGCGGGCGCTGCTGCGCAACACGGCTGGCCACGCCGCGCGCACCGGCAGCTCGAAATGTCGGTCGATGTTGATGCCGCCGCCACTGGCGGTCACGTCGATCTTGCCGACGCCATAACCCTGCTGTGCGGTCAGCGGGAAATCCAGCGTGGTCTTGGCCTGATCGGCGAGTTTGACGCGGCGCTCGCCCCGTGCGATCGCCAGCAATTTGTCCGCGCTCACCTTCACCGTGAATTCCTGCGCGGCGCCGGAGAAGTTCTGCAAATCGAGCGTGACTTGCGCCTTGTCGCCGGGCGCAAGCACGCGCGGCGTGGAGATTTCCGCCACCAGCGGCGCGCGTACAACGGTTTCCGTGTCATTCGCGCCATAGGCGTTTTCGCCAAAGACGAGCGCGGTGACGCGCACGGTGCCGTTGAAGTCCGGCATCTTCAGCGCGATCGTGGCCTTGCCCTGTGCATCCAGTGCGATCACGCCGCTGAAAAGATCCACGGTCTGCACGTGCGCCGTGGGCCGCCGCGCCTGCGGCAACGCCGCCAGCGCCATGTCGCCACCGTAGCGCAGCTTCGCCGTCGCGCCGTCGAAACTCTCGATCACGCGGCCGTACAGATCGTAGGCGTCCACGCCGAGGCTGCGCTGGCCGAAGAACCAAGCCAGCGGATCAGGCCGCGGAAAGCGCGTGATATTGAGAATGCCGACGTCGACCGCGGACACCGTGACATAGGCCTTCTTTCCCGCGAGCGCCGGCGCCTTCACCGTCACCGGCAAATCGATTTCCGGCTTCATGGTTTTCGGCGCGTCGATGGCCACGTCGACCTTGCGCGCGCTGCGATCCATGGGCACGAAGGCCTCGCCGACCGCACGCGCTGGCGTGATCTTGTCCGCCGCCGAACCGCCGCGGAACACGAGCGCGGTCAGGTACACGTCATGGCGTTCCCAATCCTTGGTCACCGGAATCTCGAACGTCGCGCCATCCTTGGCGTCGATGTCGCGTGTATACAAAAGGTGATCGGATTCGACCAGCAGCACGCCCGGCCCGGCATGCGGCGGCGTGACCGTCACCTTCAGCGTGTCGCCGGCGCGATAACTGGGTTTGTCGAGCGCGAGCTTGACCTTGTCCGGGCGCGCTTCCTTGCCGCGGTTGTCGTCATTCCAGCTCCAGCCGGCGAAAAACGGGAAACGCGACGTCAGGCCGGTCGCGGGGTCGGTCACGTCCAGTCGATAGTTGCCCCACTCCACCGGCGCATCGATCTTGGCCACGCCGCCGGCAGGAATATCGACCGTCTGCGACTGCATGTCCTCGAAATTGGTGTTGTAGTCGAAATGCCAGCCGCTGTCATTGTCGTAAGTCCAGTGGTAGGCACGGTTTTCGCGCACGAGTTTCACGCTGAGCTTGCTCGCCGCGAGCTGATCGCCTTTCGCATTGCTGCGGATCAGCTCGAAACCGGCACGCGCATTCGCGTTCGAACCGTCCTTGGGATCGAACAGCGGACGCACGCCAACCAGCGCATCGGCCGGCCAGACCGTACGCTTGAGCGTGCGCGTGACCGTGCGCCCGCCTGTTTCGTAGACGCTGCCGGAGACGATGGCGGCAACCGGTGCGTCCGGTTTCTTGCCATCGAGAATCGCGATGTCGGTCGTGAGCTTGCCGTGGTCGTCGAGCGTGGTATCGACCACGTCCTTGGCTTCCTTGGGCAAGTCCAGCGTGGGATCGCCGAAGAAATAATCGGCGTGCGCGTCCACCGGATGCACGTCCGGCGCGAGCGTCAGGCGCGCGGTGAAGCGATTGCCGGCAGCAGGCGCTCCGTAAAGGTAGTCCGATGCGACATCAAGCTTGAGGGGCGTGCCCGGCGCGATCGTCGGCGCGGCGCTGGTCAGGTCGAGCTTGAGGCGCTCGGGCAGAAATTCCTCGATGCGGAACGCGATGCTCTGCGTCGCCTCCTTGCTCGCCGGATCGAGGCGGAATTCCACCTGCCACTTGCCGGTTGGCGCATCGACCGGAATCGTGCGCGACCAGTCGAAATAATTCAGGTCTTTCGGATCGAGCTTTGCCTGCGCATAGGGCCGTCCATCGGGCTGCTTCAAGGTCGCGAACAGCGGCTGCGGCTTGATCGGATTGCCGTCGTAGTCGCGCAGCAACGCCGAGAGCCGGATCGTCTCTCCGGGCCGGTACAGGTCGCGCCCGGACCAGGCGAACACGTCGAACCATTCCTGTTTGCGTCCCGCCACGGCAAAGTCCGATACGTCCAGCGCCGGCTGGTTGAACGGCAGGATCGACACGTCCTTGCCGCTTTTTGCGGTCAGCACCTGGTCGGCCTTGAGTGCATAGGCGAGCATCGCATTGCCATCCGCGCCGGTCTTGCCGGCAACGACGGTGTCGCCCTTGGCGTCGACGATGGTCAGGTCGACGCCGCCGAGCGGCGCGCCGGACTTGAGCGAGGCCGCGTGCACGAACAGCGTGTCCTTGTAGGCGCGTGTATGCAGGCCGATGTCGCTGACGAAGAAGAAACTCGTGTCGTACTGGTCGCGAAGGGATCCGGCACGGCGCATGGCGGCAAAATACAGTCCCGGACTCGACAATTCGGAAATGTTCTGTATCGGCAGGTAGGACAGCACACGCTCGTTCTGCTTGCCCTCGAGCGCGAAGCGATTCGCGTATACCGAGTCGGCGATCGCGGTGAGCGGCTTGCCCTTGCGGCCGTACCAGCCGTATTGCGGATCCAGGTCCCAACCCGAACGCTTGCCGTTGCGCTGGTAGGCGGCGAAGAAATTTGAAAGTTCACCATCGCGCACACGGAAGAAATCGACATCGACCTCCTTGACGTTGACCGACACCACCGGCAGACCGCGCGAATCGCGCGCCGGCAGCACGCTGCCCTGCGAAGCGAAACCGGCGGCCGGCTGCATCGGTCCGGTGTAGACATCCCGATCGATCGCCTTGCCCAGTGTCTTGCCATCAGCCGCAGCAACGCTCGCCTTGATCGCGACACGATAGGTCGCATCCGCCTTGATGTAGGGGAAGCGCAAAGTCCTGCCGTCTTCGTCCAGCGCCCAGCTGCCGTTGACCACGCCGCCCTTGGCATCCTGGACCTCGATCAGCGTATCGAAGGCTTGCGCACCGGCGAGGCGATGCGAGAATTCCAGCGTGATCGCGAGCTGACCCTGGAATTGTTCCGGATGCGCGGAAGCCAGCGCAAAGACCTGCGGCGTCGCATTCTTCGCCGCTTGTGCCACAACCGGCGCCTTGCCCTGCACCGGCGGCAGTTTGTTCTCCGGTTTGCCGCAGCCGGCGAGCAGGAGCGCACACGCGCAAGACACCAGTGTGGCAGCGCGCAGCCACGATACGGATTTCGACACGGTCATCGGATTTCCCCAGCGTTGACTGGCGGGGAGTATAGCGGCGCGATTCGGGCGCAACGATGGCGGGATGCGGCGTGCGCGCGGCCGCCATGCGGCGGATTGGCGCAACGGCCGTGTGCGGTCAGCGTCCGCTCAGGTTTCCCGGCGGCATGCTGCCCATTCCCTTCATTGCACCGCCCAGTTGCCGCATCAGGCCCTTGATTCCGCCGCCCGCCATCTTCGACATCATTTTTTCCATCTGCATGTATTGCTTGAGCAGGCGGTTGACGTCGGCCGGCTGCGTGCCGGAGCCGCGCGCGACGCGCGCCCTGCGCGAGCCGTTGAGCAGGTCCGGATGGCGGCGTTCCTTTTTCGTCATCGAGTTGATGATCGCCACCATGCGGTGGATTTCCTTGTCGTTGACCTTGGACTTCACCGAGTCGGGCAAGGAACCGACGCCGGGCAGCTTGTCCATGAGCGAAGCGAGGCCGCCCATGTTGAGCATTTGCGAAAGCTGGTCGCGCATGTCGTTCATGTCGAAACGCTTGCCCTTCATCACCTTCTCGGCGAGCTTCTGGGCCTTTTCCTTGTCGACGTTCTGCTCGACCTGCTCGACCAGCGACAGCACGTCGCCCATGCCGAGGATGCGCTGGGCGATGCGGTCGGGATAGAACGCATCCAGGCCGTCGGGTTTTTCGCTCACGCCGATGAACTTGATCGGACGCCCGGTGACGTAACGCACCGACAACGCCGCGCCGCCGCGCGCGTCGCCGTCGGTCTTGGTCAGGATGACTCCGGTCAGCGGCAGCGCTTCGGCGAAGGCCTTGGCGGTGTTGGCCGCATCCTGGCCGGTCATCGCGTCGACCACGAACAACGTTTCGACCGGGGTGATCGCGGCGTGCAGCGCCTTGATCTCGTCCATCATCGCCTGGTCGACGCTGAGGCGGCCGGCGGTGTCCACCAGCAGCACGTCGATGACCTCGCGACGGGCCGCCGCGAT